>NZ_JBEOXE010000017.1:0-126567 GCF_040296485.1 Streptomyces sp. NPDC002138
CCGGCCCGGGGCCCCCGCCCCCCCCCCCCCGGCGCCCCCCCCCCCCCGGCGCCCCCGCCGCCCCCCCCCCCCCCCCCCCGCCCCGGGCCCCCCGGGGGGGGGGGCCCCCCCCCCCCCCCCCACCACCCTTTCCCGTTCCCGCCCCGCCGCCGTTTCCGTCATGTCTGGAGACCCGCCCATGCGCACCCGCACCTCCCCGTACGGCCTCCCCCCCGGCCTGCCGCTCCGCCTGCTCCTCGGCCTCCTCCTGCCGCTCGCGGGGCTGCTCCTGCCGGCCGGGACCGCGCACGCCGCCGAGAACGGCACGTGGGGCGTCTTCCCGACGCCCCCCGCGGGCGCGGCGATGACCGACCGGGCGTACTTCTTCCACCAGGGCGCGGCCGGGAGCACGGTCACCGACAGCGTGACGATCCTCAACTCCTCCGCCAAGGACCTGACCTTCCAGGTCTTCGCCACCGACGCCATGAACACCCCGGCGGGCGGCGCCTTCGCCCTGCTGCCGGCCGAGACGAAGCCCAAGGACGTCGGCACCTGGCTGAAACTGCCCGCGGACACCGCGACCGTCACCGTCCCCGCCAAGGGCCGCAAGGACATCCCGTTCACGGTGAAGGTGCCCGAGGACGCGACGCCGGGCGACCACGTCGGCGGGATCGTCGCCCTCAATACCGAGGTGGAGGGCATACAGCAGGAGGGCAAGATCCAGGTCGGGGTGAAGCGTTCGGTCGGCGCCCGCCTCTACTTCCGGGTGCCGGGGCCGCTCAGCCCCGGCCTCAGCGTCGAGGACGTCCGGGTCCACCGGGACGCGCCGCTGCTGCCGTGGGTGCACGACGCGCCCGCCACCGTCACCTACGCGCTGGTCAACCGGGGCAACGTGGTGGTCGAGCCGAAGGTGTCGGTGAGCGCCGAGGGGATCTTCGGGCGGCACCTGCTGAGCCGCCCCGGGCGCGACCTGAGGCTGACCCTGCTGCCGGGCCAGCGCATCGAGATGACCGAACAGTGGGCGGACGCGCCGCAGTTGGACTGGGTCACGGTGAAGGTGAAGGCGGGCGCGGTGATGTACCCGGACCTCGATCCGAGCGGTGAGGCGGAGTTCGTCGCCGTGCCGTGGCCCGCGGCGGGCGCGCTGCTGGTGCTGGTGGGGGCTGGCACCGCGGCCTGGGTGCTGCGCCGCAGGCGCCGCCGGGACCGGGAACTGACGCGGCCCGTCCGGGACTTGGCCGAAACGCGCTGATCATGAAGGGTGTCCCCAGGTGGCGGCGCTCGGCCGCCACCGCCCAGGGGGAGGCACTTTCATGGACCGACAGCGGCCCGAGGACCCGACGCCCCCGACCCCCGGGGCCGCCAGCGGCGCCGCGGCCGTCGCGGGCCCGGCCCTGCTGACCCTGATCGAGCGCACCCCCGTCACGTCGCCCTCGGCGTGCACCGTTTCAACGGTCACCATGCGGTCGTCGCGGACGACGAAGGCGTGGTTGGCGATGTCCGTCTGAGGGGCGGACAGCGGCACGACCCTGATGTCTACGTGCGCAAGGCGGGACACAGAGACGATGCGGTCGAGCTGCGCGGCCATCATCGGGGGCGGGACGATCCGCCGGCGAAGGACGGGTTCGGTGATGACGAAGCGGAGCTTCTTCGCGCTGTCGAACAGCACCGACTGACGCTCAAGCCGGCCGCTGATCGTCCGCGTGAGGGCATCTTCGCTCAGGTCATGGCGCTGGAGGATGGCGCGGATGTACTCGGGTGTCTGGAGCAACCCGGGCACCAAGGCAGGTTGGAACAGCCGCAGGACGGCCATCTGAGCTTCTAGTGCCTTCGCCGCCTGCTGGCCCTTGTGGATGCCGGCCCGCTTGAGGAGACGCCACGCGGTGGCCTCCGTGGTCGCCGCGCGGGCCGCTTTCGCCCTGCACAAGGAACGTACCTCGGTCGGTGGCGTAGATCGTCGGGCAGTCCTTGAGGTCACAGGCGCTGATCAGCTTGGTCACCTCCATGGCTTCCGGTTCCCCTCTCCCGTTCGGCGTAGTGCCGCGTTCGATGCTCCCGGGCCAGTGACCCCGGGGGCAAGCGATCACGATGGAGAGAACGGGAAACCGGCCCGGGACAGCAGGAACCCCCGGCCGGTGAGGGTTGGCCGGGGGCTGGGCTGCGGCTCGGCCGGGGGCCGGGCGGGGTGGGTCAGTGGTTGCGGGGGAACCGGAGGTCACCGGAATACCGCATCACAGGATGCGGAGCCTGCCGTCCCGGCGGAGAGTGCTGATCATGGCGCGCGTACTACTCACCGCCCGAATCTCAGACGACAAAGATCATTCAAACAGCATCCAAGCTCAGCTGGAGGAGCAGCGAGCGTGGGCTCTCGCAAGCGGTCACACGGTCGTGGACGAGGTGGAAGACCGGACGGTATCCGGTTCGGTCGATCTCCCCGACCGGCCGAAGCTGGGCAAGCATCTGACCGAGGTCGGCCGTCAGGCGTGGGACACCCTTGTTGTCTCGACTCAGGACCGCCTGTCTCGCGATGACCGCCACTTCAACGCGTTCGTCGGCAACGTGCTCGACTGGGGCAAGGGCCTGATCGTCCTTGATGACCCTTCGTTCGACATCAGCACCCCCATGGGGCGGTGGATAGCTCAGGGCAAGGCCGTACAGGCCGCCACGGAGCTGGACAAGATCAAGAAGCGCGTCACCCGATCCCGCCGGTTCCTGCGCAAGCACGGCCGGTGGGCCGGGGGAACTCCGCCGTACGGCTACCAGAAGGTCAAGAACGTCCCTCGGGCGGAGGCGAGCAAGTGCGCTGACTGCGGGGTGTGGCTGGAGCCCAACCCTGAGGGCAAGGGCTACCACCTTGAACCCGATCCGGTATCGGCTTCGACTGTGGTGGAGATCGTTGCCCGGATGCTCGGTGGGGACTCCCTGACGAACGTGTGCCGGGACCTTACCGCCCGGAAGGTCCTGTCCCCTTGGGACTACGCCCTCACGAAGCGACGCACACCCAAGGAGCCGAAGGGCGCCCCCTGGGACGTGTCGGGCCTGCGTCGCATCCTGACGAACGTTGCACTGATCGGTCAGACCACACACGCCACGGAGAGGGACCAGAACGGCAAGGCCCTCAAGGTCGAGATCGTCCGGGGTGAGGATGGCAAGCCGTTGCAGGTGGCCATTCCGATCGTGGCCCCTGCCGACTTCCGGCGGCTGCAAGAGATGCTGACGGCTCAGCGCGCCAAGCCGGGTATGTCGCGCTCGAAGTACACGAGCTACATGCTCCGGCAGGTGGGGTTCTGTGGTTACCACGTGGCTGGCGTTGAGGCAGGCCAGACCTTCGAGGAGATTCACGCGAGGCTTGCGCGAGTGCTCGCCGAGGCGTCGATCGAGGACGGTGCAGACCCGTTCTCGCACCCCATCTACGGGCAGGCATCAACTAAGCGAGGGAAGACCACCCGCTACTACCGATGCAAGACCTATCTCGACTGCATCGACGGGAAGAACTTCCGGGCAGACGAGATCGAGGCCGGTTTCGAGGCCACGTTCATGGACGTGGTCGGGGACCTTCCCCACACCCATCGGGTAGTGATCCCGGGCGAGGACCACGCGGCGGAGCTGGCTGAGGTGCTCGAGTCCATCGGTGACCTTGAGGAAGACCGGTACGAGCACGGGCTCTACAAGGGCCCGGACGGGGCCGAGAGGTACAGGCGGATGATGGGCCGGCTGGAGGAGCGGAAGACTGCCCTGGAGGGTCTGCCGTCCCGCAAGGCGGAGGTCCGCGAGGAGCCATCGGGCATGACGATCCGCGAGTACTGGGCATCGCTCGACTACGCGGACCGGGGCCACTGGCTGAGGTCGATCGGGATGCGATCCCTGGTGACCCGGCAGACGGACAACATGCCCGCCCCAGGTTCCCCTGTCATCGTGACTGTGTTCCCGCCGGGGTTCCGGGAGAACGCTCTGAGGTGGGCACAGGAACAGCGATAACGAAACCTGGAGTAGCCGCTTAGCGGCACAGCAAAGGGCCCCTAGCGGACTCCGCTAGGGGCCTCCCCTGTTTCCTTGGCTTAGCCACTGTTCCGGACTAGCCATTCATCAGGTACTCAGTCACCTTGTCGAGGTACTCGCCGCTGGTGATCTCACACGCTTCGTCGGTCAGTCGCCCACCGGCCTTGCCCGGGATCGTCGTCAGAAGACCCCGCTTCCTTGCTTCCTTGAGATGTGCTCTCAGCGTCTCGGGCCTCTTCCCGATCAGCTCCGCCAAGTGACCCGCCACGTTCTTCACGCCGATGGAAACCGTGCGTACGTACGCCTCCGCGAGGAAGGCGAGATAGCCGTCTGAGATGCCTTCGGAGTCGAAGAGCCACCGAAGTGCCCGCGCCTCCTCCTCGGCCCCTACATCGTGCTCCGTGCCCTTGGGTCGGACGGCCCGGAAGGCCGCTTGCGCCTCCTGGAAGTCGATGCTCCGAAGAACCGTCGAGGCCAATCCGCCCTGAGTGTCTTCCGGCTCGGCGTCCGGGTCGGGACTGATGACGATGCTGCTCGGTCCGCTAGCCGGGTCTGCCCCGGCATCCCAGGTCATCAGTACCGCCCATGGGCCCACCTGCTGAGGGATGGAGATGCTGACAGGTTCACTCATGGACACCATGCTACACCCACCATGGTGGACATACCCAGGTTGACGAGGGTGGTGGATGAGTGGAAACCTGGGGATGCTGCCGGGATCGGCCCGGCTCACGAGAGGGATGCGTGACCTACGAGATAACCGGCACTGGCCACCGGATGCACGACCGCCTGACGCGGCAGGAAGCCGAGCAGCTTGGCCGGACGGCCGAGGCCGTCTGGCACGGCCCGAACCTGCACACCGAAGACGGCACTTGGTACGTGATCACCGCAGAGACCGCGCAGTGAGGATTTCGAACTCAGCCGAGATGCGGCCGCCGAAAGGGCAGGCGTACGCGTGGTACCGGGACGTAGTCCAAGACGTTCCGCTGTCGGGAATGCTCGTTGCCAGGCAGATAGCCCGCCTGTGCGGCGATGACAGCAAGGTGTCCGTGCCGTGGCGGTCCCTCGCGGACGCGGTAGGCCGGAAAGACGAAGCAGGCCGCACCCGCGCCTTCGCCGAACGCGGCGCGCAGGCGCTCACCGAAACCGGATGGCTTCGAGTGGAGACGACCGGCGAGAAGCGGGGCGCGGTGACGACGTTCTACCTCCTCTGAGTGGCCGAGTGAGGCCGCGAGAACTTATGGCCAGAAGGAAGAGCTACGGGACAGGCGACCGAGGAGGGAGCTTGTCCTCCCCTGGGAAGGGGGCGGGACCAAAGGAGCCCCCTGATCTCTCCGGGATGGCCCTACGAGATCAGCAACCACCAGCTACCTCGCTCCTCGCTCGGCAGCTCACCACCAACCCCGACTTGATAACCACCGCGCAGGGACGGACAGAGTCCGTTCCCTTGGCCTGACGCCACGTCACGGCCGGCTCAACCTGAGGACCACGGACATGAACCACCACGACACCAAGGCCGTTCGGAAGAGCCCGGATCGTGGCCCTTACGGCCACGTGGACAGCTACATAGCCAAGACGGGCGGGAGCGTGCTCGTGACGCGCACCCACACCTTCTACCGGGCCCCTTGCTCCGACTGCCCTGGACTGGCCTGGAGCGCTCGTAGGCGCGGTCGAGGCGGCACCTGGCCCATGAGGTGCCGGGAGTGCGCCGAGGCCGCTGAGCAGCGGCACAGCGCCAATGCGCGGTTCCGTGTGGCAAGAGTCCGCAAGGAGCGGCGCCCCCAGCGTGAAAGGAATCAGGAGATCGCTGCGGCTAACCGTTCACCCGCCTACGCACGCTGGCTCGCAGCGAAGAAGCAAGGGAAGGGACTAAGCGACTTGTAGCGCTCTCACCTGCACGTGTGTTCCGGCTATCTATGCACTTGCTGAGAAATAGATCAGGGCCCCCGCCATTGAGTACGGCGGGGGTCTTCTTGTTTTCTGGAGAGGAAGTAACGCGATGCTGATGCGTAAGCCGGGAGTCGCACCTCGAATACCGGATGGCTATCTGACCGTCGAAGATGCCTTGGGTATCACAGCCGACCCAAAGTCGCCGTTCATCCTTGAGCACATTGCCAGCCGCCGAAATCAGGTACGCATTCGTTGCGTCTCTCAGGGTATGGCGCTCGAAAGGGTGGCTCGGTCTCTTGACGTCCCGGAGTCAGTCATCGAGCAAGACATCGACTGGCTGGCCGAGCGGGGGCTTATCTGATGTCCGACTGTATTGAGTGGCCGAAGAGTTTGAACAGCAGTGGGTACGGGCTCGTCTCCCGAGGCGGAAAGACTCAGCTAGCGCACCGGTATTACTACCAGGTCGCTTACGGGCCCATCAACAACAAGCAGGTTGTCCGTCACCGCTGCGACAAACCGCGCTGCGTGAATGTCCTCCATCTGGAGATCGGTACTCACCGGCAGAACATGAAGGACCGGTCCAGTCGGGGCCGGACTCGCAACCAACACACGATCGGCCGCACTACGGCCGTGGCCAAGGGGTAGGCATGTACGACTTCGAGGACCTTGACACTTTCCGCGACCTCTACTTTCCGTGGCGCGCTAGCACCCGCGAGAGCTGGGCAGTCCGAAGGGGCTCCACTCGCCTCCATCAGTTCGCCAACGGCCCTCAGCCGGCCCCCGGCATTCCGGACGAAGCTGGGGAGGGTGGGGCGTGATGAAGAACTTTATGCGCGAAACCGCCGACATTCGCTATTGGTTCTACGATCCGGCTAACCCCCGACGCTGCTACGCGCTGCGCGTTCACGGTTGGGCGATGAAGATACAGCCGGGCAGTGGCGGCCTAGTGGCGACTGGCGAAGGCTTTCCGATCCTGATTGAACAGGACGGCACCCTTAAGCCTTACCTCACAGCGCGGGACTTTCTCGGTGCTTCTTTCAGCAGCAAAGAAGCGGAACGGATCGAGGATTCGGCACGCGGTCGGCATCGCCGGGAAGAGACCATTCGTATAGCTGCCATCACGGAACAGAAGCGGGCTGAGGCTGTCGCAAAGGCGGCCGAAGACAAGGATGTCCGAGAGGCCACCGAAAAGGCCGAGCGCGAAGCTCAGGCCGTTCGAAACAAGAAGTCCGCCATTCTCGCGGACGCTGACGCACTGATCTACGGAGACTGACAATGAACAACAACTACCTGAACGGCTCTCCCATCTCTGACGCCGAGGCCGCCCTTCGAAGGGACACGCTTTCGCGTGAGGCCCGAGAGACGGCGGACAAGACCCGAGCCGAGTACGCCCCGACCGGCCCTCACGACGTGCCGTCGAACCACCTGGAGGCTGGGGTCACCGACGCGGTGTCCCGACATCGCCCTGAGTGGTTCGACAACCTGGAGTCGAGCGACTACCTCGGCAGCAATCTCCCGCTCCAGTACGCCCCTTCCGTTGTCCAGGATGCCCGGATGCGGATGGAGGAGCTGTACGGCAAGCTGACCGCCATTGACGAGGTTGCCGAGGCTCTGTGCGAGGAGTACCACGCTCAGGGAGCCGACGTTAAGGCCGCCATGGTCAAGGCCGCCGAGGATGGCAAGGACCCGGGCGAGAAGGCCAAGGCGATCGAGTCCAAGCGCATTGCGACGGCGACGAAGTACAAGGACGCCGTCCTTAAGCGGGACGCGTTCCTTGAAGCTCTGGGCAACGTCTACCGCTTGGTCTCGGCCGAGACCCGGAAGGGGCTCCCGAAGTGGCATGACTCCATGAATAAGGCCGCCAAGGAACTGGCCGCCAAGGCCGCCCCGGTCCTGGCGGAGTCCTCCAGGACCCTTGCTCCGATCATGCGCGAGGCACTCGCTCTGACCGGCCACGTTGAGGCGGCCCGTAAGGGCCTCGGAGTCGAAGGTGTGGCCCCTGAGACCCTGACCGACATTGCGGCAGTCTCGCGCACGCTGGGAGCCTTTGAGGCTGCTCCCATCCTGTGGGACAACATGGCCGCCGACCCGGTCCTGTCCATGACCGCTGCGCAGTACGCGACGGCCCACGAGGCCCCGTTCGACCGGAAGGCGTATGAGAGCCGTGAGGCAGCGATCGAAGCCTTCCGGCAGCACTACAAGGTGTTCGGTCAGCAGGCGATGACGCGCGAGCAGGCGGCCGCCCTTGTGGACGGGAAGGCTGACCTTGCCCCCTTCGGGCACAGCCTCTGATCCAAAGCAGTTCGGGGCCCTGGCGATGACGCTGGGGCCCCTTCCCGTGCCCGCACTACCCGGGACCAACGCCCTCGCCGGCCGCAGGACCAAAGTCCCACCGCGGGGCCCAACAACCTAGTCCCACAGGAAGAGTTGAGATGACACGCCCTACCTGCGCCCGTCCGGGCTGCCGCTTCACCCAGACCCCGAAGAAGACCGGCCCCTACTGCTCTGGGTCCTGCTGTCAGTGGCACAAGGCCGCCAAGCATGCCGCGCGCAGCGGCGACGCCGAGACCGCTCGGCAGCTCATGACGTACATCCCCGCGCTTGACGGACGAGACCTGATGCCGAGCTACCTCCCGAAGGGCATCGCCAAGGCCCTCGAACGGGCCTCCCTCGCGGCCCGGACGGGTAGCGGCACCGATGGCTGACCGCACCGTCACGCAGGCGTACGGGGCGAGCGTTCGCGTCCACTACACGCGGACACGGCCCCCGGCTACACCGCAGGCCCTCGCGGCTATGCGCCTCATTGCCTCACTGAAACTCAAGAAAACGTTCGCCAACTAGGCAGCACTCTCATTAGCCACTCACTCAATACGCCTGCATGCGGGAGCCACACACACCCGCTCTATGTGTGCACCACACTGCACCACCACATGCACGTACACACGTGAATTCATAAGCGTGAGTGATTAACGCATTGAGTTAAAGCATAAAGCTTGAAAGCTTGTTGATTAGACGCAAAGAAAAGCCTGACTAAACACGAGTCGGCTGCTTTCAGCTTGACTAAAGGGTCATGGTCAGGGTGGGGGGTGACCTCCGATTGATCAAGGATTTTGACCGGGACGTGATAGGCAGCGGCATCGACCCGGGGTTCCCAACATGGGGGTAGCCCCGGGGTTACACAGGGTTAGTGACCTGGATCACGAAGAAGCCCCTCCGAAGAGGGGCGTCCCGTAGATCAATCCGAGGTCAGCCCGTGGTGCCCTCGGATTGGGTCTTCTTGAGGTGCTCCATCGCCTCTTCCATGCTCAGCGGCTTGTTCTCCCGCTGCACCACCCCGACCTTCATGGGGTCCTTCTCAAGCTTGTCGGCGTTGGCCTTGAGCTTGTCCTGGAAGGCCGCCTCGGCCTCGGCGGCCTGCTTCTCGTCCGGCTTCTGATCTGCCATGGCAAGTCCTCTCGGTGAAAGTGGATCTTCCCGAGCATGCTTGCAGGGCCACAGCCCGACCCACAGCAGTCGCGGCGCCAAGTCACCCACGCGGGTGATCCCGTCACGGGGGCGAGTCCGCCCAGGTCTCAGGGCCTCCCCCGCGCCACTCGAAGAGCGCTTCGTCCGCGAGGTTGACGGCGTCGGGGTCCGGGTGACCGGCCTCCCGTAGGAACTCGACCACGTCACTCGCCTGATAGGCGGTCCCGAGGATCTGCCCGTCATACCGGACCTTGCGCCACCCGCGTTCGTCCGGCGGATACACGACTACGCGTCTTTCCATGGCCCCAGCCTCCGGCAGGGCCGTCACACCCGCATCCCGACCTTGAAGGAGGTACCCCATGGCCAAGCGAGGACCAGTTCCGAAGCGATCCGACGAGCTTCTCGGCCATCACCCGAAGTCCCGCTACATGCGGCCTGGCGGCACCCTGGCCGCCATCCGTATTTGGCCGCCAGCCCGGACGTTCCCTGAGCGCTGGTGCAGCTTCCACATGCATAGCGGCCCCACCTTCCGAGCCGCCTGTGCAGCCTGCGTCAGTGAAGGGCGGGTGATCCGGTGACGAACGAAGCCCCGGCTTCCCCTGAGAGGGAGGTCGGGGCCTCTAGCTGTGTCGAGTTGGGCCTTCCGCGGCCGAGCCGCCGGAGGGGTTGACCTGCGATGTTCTGAGAGATGCGTTCTCAACTCGGGCTAGCTACACGTTGCGCCGGGGGTCGATGTCAGACCGGATTGTTCGGTAGGTCGAGCCACGGAGTCTGGCCGTCAGGCCCCACGGTGAGCCCGAACCGGGTGAAGTCCGGGCGCCCTTGATCCTCCCACCACCGGTAGGCGGCTTCGATCTCGTCCCACAGCTGCCGGGGACCCGACTGGACTACGAGGAACTCGGTAGCCCCCGGTACATAGTCGATGGATGCCCACGACTGTTCGTCGTCGCCGTAGTACCAGACGACGTAGGAGCCGTCCTCGTCCCTCTCGACTGTCCAGAAGGTCCCGGGGACGCGCAGGCTGATGGCGAACTGCACCACCCACCCGTCAACGTCTTCCGGGGAAAGCGTCGAGCTGGACTTGACGCCGTCCCCGGGCCACTCCTGGCCCTTGAGGTAGGTCGCGTGGTCGGCGCGGTTGGGACGCTGCTGCCGGAGCCGCATGAAGGCAGAGGAGCGGGTGAAGTGACCCGACGCCTTACCGTCCTCATCAACCACGAGTCGTGCGATGGCTTCGCCCCCGTAGCCGGTTCCCCACGGGGCGACGATGATCCCGCCGGGAACGGTCTGCTCAACCCACGCGTGCGGGACCTCGCCGATCGAGCATGTCGCAATGACCCTGTCGTAAGGTCCGCCCTCGGGATAGCCGAGCCGTCCGTCTCCCACGATGATCGTGGGGGATAGTCCCGCATCGCGAAGGTTCCTGATTGCCCCCTTGGCTACCTCGGGGTCGTACTCGATCGAGACGACGTTCTTGGAGCCGAGGCGGTGAGCCATGAGCGCCGCGTTCCACGCCGTTCCGGCGCCGATCTCAAGCGCCTTGTGGCCCTCCTGGGCGTCAAGGTCCCCCAGCATGCCGAAGACCATTCGGGGCTGAGAGTTCGAGCTTGTAGGGGTCCGTCCTACCTCGTCGCCGGTGTGCTTCCCGTCGTCCCACTGAGTCGTCAGGGGGATGTCGGAGTAGACGGCGGTGAGCCAGGCGTCAGGGTCCTGGTCGCGGTCCACCAACGCGTTCTGCCGAGTGCCGGCCGGGATGCCCGGCCAGATGCGCGCGGGTACGAACATGTCCCGGGGAACGGCCTTGAACGTCGGCAACCAATCCGACTGCAATGCGCCCGATGCAACGAGCGCGGAGGCGAGCCCCGAAGGGCCCGCCTCCTCTTTGCGCGCGGTCATCTACCCCTACTTCTTCGCGGGGCCGGAGCCGTCGGACGAGCTGCCACCGCTGCCGGTGTCCGTGCCGCCGCCGCCGTGCCCGCGTCCGCTGCTCCCGTCGTCCTGCTGGCTTCCGCCCTGGCCGTCTCCGGTACCGCCACCGTGCTTGGGGGTCATGTACAGGATGGCTTCCATCGCGTTTCTCCTTCACTCGTGAGGATGTGGGGGTTTTCGCTTGCTGACCCGCCCTGGCGGGGGCGGGAGTCTGTTAGGCCGTCCATCCCCGAGCGACGATCAGGGCGATCGTTGCAGCCCAGGCGACAGCTGCGGTGAGGGTGAGCAACCGGGGGATGCGGGGGAGCTTCTCCCTGTCGTCGTCGGTCACTGGCGCACCTGCTGAACAATGGCGACGTCTTCGAACGAGCGGCGAAACATCGAGTGATAGGCGTTGAGGCTGGCGTGCCTCATGCACTGGCGGTCAACGCCTGCCACATCGTCGCCCTTGTCCGCTTCCCACCCGCAGCCTTCGTGGAGGCACTGCGCGGACACGACAGGCCGCTTCCTGGGGAGCGGGATGATCCGGTGATTCACGAACCGCATTACCGCGCGCATCAGGAACGAGCCCTTCGCCTCATGTGCGGGTGGTTGCCGATCTCCTGGTTGATCTTGCCTACCTCGCGCCACTCGCCCGCGTCGGCGGCCTCGTGCCGCTCCGCGTCCAGTGCCGTACAAACGCCGCACGTGGGGTCATAGGTCGGCCACGTGGCTCTGTCGATGAAGGCGGGTGCACTCACGCGTGCCCCCGGGCGGCATGGCGGCGAATCAGCACGTTCCTGTCGCTGACGACGGTCCCCGCAAGAGGGCCCTTCGCCTTCGAGCGCTCTTCGGCCCACTTCTGGCACTTCGCGCAGTCGGCGGGCGCCTCCGGCCACTCGGGCATGAAGAGGCGGGCCACCGCCTGGCTTATGGTCCTCGTCTCAATGCTGGCCATTGCGCCCCTCCCGAAGGCTTCGAGGTCGATGTCATGACCGTAGGGAGGGGGCTAGGCGTAGCTCCACGTTGTTGCAAGCTGTTGCACGGATTCACTCAAGTGCGTTGATGGCCTTGCTGATTAGGTCGCGGGCCGGCGTTCCGCGCACGGCGATTTGGGACAGGTCCACGAAGGCCCGAAGGTAGGTACTGATCTCCCCCGGCGTGGTCAGGTTGATCTCTGCGGTGAGGGTCTCAACGGCTACTTGTTGGTCGTCGAAGGCGTAGAACGCTTCGAGCGGCCACACGGTCCGGCGGGCCCGTGCGGGGATGATCCCGAGGGACACGTTCTGTTGCCCCATGACTGTCAGCAGTTGTTCGAGCTGCTCGCGCATGGCCGCATCGTCAGAGACCCGGTAGTAGAGAACCGTCTCTTCGAGGAGGATCGCGAAGCGATGGTCTCCTTCTCTGATGACCTTCGATCGTACCTGGCGGGCCCGCACGGCGTCGGCAACGTCGTCGGGGGTCCCTTGGAACGCCGTGATGGCCCTGAGAAGCCCTGTGGCGTATCCAGCGGTCTGGAGCATGCCAGGGACGACGTTGGAGGCGTACACGCGAAATGAGCGGGTCCGTTGGTAGAGCGGGGTCGTCTTCTCGTGGATGCGGCGCATGCCGTCGCGGTGGATCTGCTTCCACTCGACGTACATCGACTCAGCGTTTCGAGAGGCCGCGATGATGTCAGCCGCCTGATCCGGGGCACCGCAGGCCACGCACCAAGCGCGGATGTCTGCGTCGGACGGCCACGAGATGCCTCGGGCGATACGGGACGACTTGGCTTTGTGCCAACCGCACCGAACGGCCAGGTCATGCCCTGAGAGCCCGGCGTCTTTCATCAGCTCTTGCAGACGGGTGGCCACGGCGGCCCGTGCTGCTTGGGCTGTGGAGAGTGGGGAGGAAGGCATGAGCTGACCGGCCAGTGATTCAGACGGTGTACTTCTCGTGCGGGATGCCGCGCTCCCACACTGCTTCGAACGCCGCCGCACAGTGGGCGGCTACGGCAGGGTCTTCGATCTGGTCGGTGTGCACCCATCGGCCGACCCCGTCGAAGATGTTGAACTGGACGAGCTTCCCATCGAAGAGCCAGTAGTCATTGCCGGGCAATGCCAGGTCTGACGCCTGCCTACGGGGGAGCCAACGGACCTGCTCACCGGCGGCCACGTTGGTGAAGGTGAAGGAGTGCTCGAACGCGATGTAGTCGCTGACTGGCTCCGAGATCACGCGGGCCCTGCGGATCAGCACACCCTTGGCGGTGACCTCCTGGACGAGGTCGAGCCAGGGGCGCCACCACGAAGCGCGGTCGTCCGGGTCGAGTCGGTGCCCGTTCTTCCACTCGGCGAAGCCGTCGATCTCGTTGTCTACGCCGTACCCGTCTCGCAGCTCCAGATGTACGGCCGACTTCTGAACCGACCTGATGAGGTCGGAGAAGTCAGTCAGACTCTGCGACACGAATAGCCTCCTTGAGGAGTGGGATCATCCGGGGCTCAAGGATGATCAAGGCTTCGTCGTCGGACCGGGGCGAGTCGCCCGCTGCCTGGTCGTGAGCGTCGCTGTCCGCCTGCTTCCCCTGCACGAGGATGCGGCGGTCGTCGTCCACCCACACGGCCGGGCATCCGTGGTCTCCAGACTCAGGATCTTTACCGACGAACCGTAAGGCCATGGCGTCCCTCCCTGTCGAGCGCGTTGCGCCTGGTTGCACGACCTCACCCTGACGGATCGCTCTGGTCAAGAGGGCGGGAACAGCAGAAACCCCCGGCCGGTGAGGGTTGGCCGGGGGTCTGCGGTTTGGGGCGCCTGTCAGGCGTCAGGCATTATCGAGACGTCGGGAAGCCCAGGTCCACGCCCGAGGGGGCTTCCGAGGGGTCCGGCCAGCGGGTCGTGACGACCTTGCCGCGGGTGTAGAAGTGGATGCCGTCGTTGCCGTAGATGTGGTGGTCGCCGAAGAGCGAGTCCTTCCAGCCACCGAAGGAGTGGTAGCCGACCGGGACCGGGATCGGCACGTTCACGCCGACCATGCCCGCCTCGACCTCCAGCTGGAAGCGCCGGGCGGCGCCGCCGTCGCGGGTGAAGATCGCGGTGCCGTTGCCGAACGGCGAGGCGTTGATGAGGGCGACGCCCTCCTCGTAGGTCTCGGTGCGCAGCACGCACAGGACCGGCCCGAAGATCTCGTCGCGGTAGGCGTCGGAGTCGGTCTTGACGTTGTCCAGCAGCGAGAGGCCGATCCAGTGGCCGTTCTCGTTCCCCTCGACCGTGTAGCCGGTGCCGTCCAGGACGACATCCGCGCCCTGGGCGGCGGCGCCCTTCACGTACGAGGCGACCTTGTCGCGGTGGGCCGCGGTGATCAGCGGGCCCATCTCGGAGGTCGGGTCGTTGCCGGGACCGATCTTGATCTTCTCGGCGCGCTCGCGGATCTTGTCGACCAGCTCGTCGGCGATGGCGCCGACCGCGACGACCGCGGAGATCGCCATGCAGCGCTCGCCGGCCGAGCCGTACGCCGCCGAGACGGCCGCGTCGGCGGCCGCGTCGAGGTCGGCGTCCGGGAGGACCAGCATGTGGTTCTTGGCGCCGCCGAGGGCCTGTACCCGCTTGCCGTTGGCCGAGGCGGTGGTGTGGATGTGGCGGGCGATCGGGGTGGAGCCGACGAAGGAGACGGCGGCGATGTCGGGGTGGGCCAGGAGGGCGTCGACCGCGACCTTGTCACCGTGGACGACGTTCAGCACGCCCGCCGGCAGACCGGCCTCGCTCGCCAGCTGCGCCAGCAGCGTGGAGGCCGAGGGGTCCTTCTCGCTCGGCTTGAGGATGAAGGTGTTGCCGCAGGCCACGGCCAGCGGGAACATCCACATCGGGACCATGGCGGGGAAGTTGAAGGGGGTGATGCCCGCGACGACGCCGATCGGCTGGCGGATCGAGGAGACGTCCACCCGGCTCGACACGGAGGTCGACAGCTCGCCCTTGAGCTGCGTGGTGATGCCACAGGCCAGCTCGACGATCTCCAGGCCGCGGGCGACCTCGCCCAGCGCGTCCGAGTGCACCTTGCCGTGCTCGGCGGTGATCAGCTCGGCGATCGCGTCGCGGTTGGCGTCGAGGAGGGCGCGGTAGGCGAACAGCACCTTGGTGCGGGCGGCCAGCGAGGACTGGCCCCAGGAGAGGTAGGCCTCCTTGGCGACCTGTACCGCCGCGTCGACCTCTTCGGCCGAGGCGAGGGCGACCTGCGTGGTGACCTCGCCGGTGGCCGGGTCCGTGACCGGGCCGTAGTTGCCCGACGCGCCCTCGACGGTCGTGCCACCGATCCAGTGGTTGACGGTCTTCATGCCTTGCTCCTTCACAGATGGCGACGTCGCTGCGCGGCTTGCCGGTCGTACTCTTCACGGGCTCCGGCCGCCGACGCACGGGTCGCGGTCTCGGCCACAGGAACATCCCACCACGCGGCCGCCGGGGGTGGGCCCGACACAGTGTCGGGCGTTCGGGTCTCCGCGTAGACACATGTGGGCCGGTCCGCAGCCCGGGCCGCGGCGAGGGCTTCCCGCAGGTCACCGATGGTGCGGGCGCGGATCACGGCCATCCCGAGGGAGGCCGCGTTGGCCGCGAGGTCCACCGGGAGCGGGGCGCCGCCGTACGAACCGTCGGGCTCGCGGAAGCGGTAAGCGGTCCCGAAGCCCTCGCCGCCCACGGCCCCGGAGAGGCCGCCGATGGAGGCGTACCCGTGGTTGTCGAGGATGACCAGGCGCAGCGGGACGCGCTCCTGCACGGCGGTGACGATCTCGGTCGGGTTCATCAGGTACGTACCGTCGCCGACCAGGGCCCACACCCGGTCCCCGGGCGCGGCGAGGGCGGCCCCGATCGCGGCCGGGATCTCGTATCCCATGCAGGAGTACCCGTATTCCACGTGGTACTGGTGCGGCGACCGGGCCCGCCACAGTTTGTGCAGGTCGCCGGGGAGGGATCCGGCCGCGTTGACGATGACGTCGTCCTCGGTGAGCAGGGCGTCCAGGACGCCGAGCACCTGCGCCTGGGTCGGTACGGCGCTCTCGTCGGGGGCGGCGTACGCGCGGTCCACGCGCGCCTCCCAGGCCTCCTTCGCCCGGGTGTAGTCCGCGACGTACTCCGGCTCCACGCGGTGGCCCGCCACCGCCTCGCGCAGCTCGTCCAGGCTCTCGCGGGCATCGCCGACCAGGGGCAGGGCGGCCAGCTTGTGGGCGTCGTACGGGTCCAGGTTCAGCCCGACGAAGCGGACCGCGGGGTGCTGGAAGAGGGTCGCGGAGGCGGTGGTGAAGTCGGTCAGCCGGGTCCCGGCCGCGATGACCAGGTCGGCGCTCCGGGCCAGTGCGGCGGCGGTGTCGGTGCCGGTGTGGCCGACCCCGCCGACCTCGGCGGGGTGGCCGTGGGGGAGGGCGCCCTTGCCCGCCTGCGTGGCCGCGACCGGGATGCCGGTGGCCTCCGCGAAGGCGGCCAGGGCGGTTTCGGCCCCGCTGTGGCGGATGCCGCCGCCCGCGATGATCAGGGGGCGCGCCGAGGCCCGTACCGCCTCGGCGGCCGCGGCCAGCTCGGCGCGGCCGGGCCGTGGACGGCGTACGGACCACACGCGCTCGGCGAAGAACTCCTCGGGCCAGTCCCACGCCTGCGCCTGGACGTCCTGCGGCAGCGCGAGGGTGACGGCTCCGGTGGCGACCGGGTCGGTCAGCACCCGCATCGCCTGGAGCGCGGCCGGGATCAGCGCCTCGGGCCGGGTGATCCGGTCGAAGTAGCGGGAGACGGGGCGCAGGGTGTCGTTGACGGAGACGTCGCCGGCCCAGGGGACTTCGAGCTGCTGGAGCACGGGGTCGGCGGGCCGGGTCGCGAAGGTGTCGCCGGGGAGGAGGAGCACCGGGATCCGGTTGATGGTGGCGAGGGCCGCCCCGGTGACGAGGTTGGTCGCGCCGGGGCCGATGGAGGTGGTGACGGCGTGCGCGGAGAGCCGGCCGCTGCGCCGGGCGTAGCCGACGGCGGCGTGCACCATCGCCTGTTCGTTGCGGCCCTGGAGGAACGGCATCGCCTCCGGACCGCTCTCCAGCAGCGCCTGGCCGATCCCGGCGACGTTGCCGTGCCCGAAGATCCCCCAGGTCGCGGCGATCAGCCGGGCGCGGTGGCCGTCGCGTTCGGTGAACTGGCGGGCGAGGAAGGCGACGAGGGCCTGCGCGACGGTCAGGTGACGGGTGTCGCTCACCGGGCGTCCTCCGATCGGTGCGCCGCCGGGAAGGGCAGCCGGGGGTCGACGGCCTGGCCGGGCCAGGTGTCCCGGATCCAGCCGTGGTCGGGGTGGTCCCGGATCAGCCATTCCCGGGTCTCCCCCGGGCCTGCCATCACATTGAGGTAGTACATGTCATGGCCGGGCGCCGCGATGGACGGTCCGTGCCAGCCGTCGGGGATCAGCACCGCGTCACCGGTCCGCACCTCCGTGAGGATGTCGGTCTTCCCGGCCGGGGAGGGGCTGACACGCTGGTAGCCGAGCCCGGGGGTGTCGCCGTGCGGGGCGATCTCGTAGTAGTAGATCTCCTCCAGCTCGGATTCGGCGCCGGGGTGGTGCTCGTCGTGCTTGTGCGGCGGGTACGAGGACCAGTTCCCGCCGGGGGTGAGCACCTCGACGGCGATGAGCCGGTCGCAGTCGAAGACACCGGCGGCGGCGAAGTTGTTGACCTGCCGGGAACAGCCGCCCGCGCCGCGCAGCTCGACCGGTACGTCCTCGGCGGGGCCGTAGCGCGCGTCCAGCCGCCGGCCGGTACGGGCCCCGGCGAGCGCGAACCGGCCACCGGCGGCCGAGGTGACCTCGGCGCTCGCGTCGCGCGGCAGGTAGGCGAAGTCGGTGACGGCCGTGAACACACCGGCGCGGCCGCGCAGTTCGAAGAGCCCCGCCGGATCCTCCGGGGAGGGGCCGCGGCTGCGCACCGCGCACGCCCCGGCCAGCGGGAGGACGATCCACTCGTGGTCCCCGCACTCCAGCCGGTACGTCTCCCCCGGCTCCAGGGTCAGCACGCGCAGCTCCGTACGCGCCATTCCCCACGCACCCGTCACCGCCATGACGCCAGCACCTCCTCGACCTCGTCGGCCTCCGGCATCGCCGTGGAACACGCCAGGCGGGACGCCACGATGGCCCCCGCCGCGTTCGCGAACCGCACCACGCGCTCCAGCTCCCAGCCGCCGAGCAGCCCGTGGCACAGCGCGCCCCCGAAGGCGTCCCCGGCGCCCAGCCCGTTGACCACCTCCACCGTCACCGGCGGGGCCTGCACGGCGCGGCCGTCGCGGTGCACGGCCAGGACTCCCTCCGGGCCGCGTTTGACCACGGCCAGTTCCACCCCGGCGGCCAGCAGCGCCCGGGCCGCGGCCCAGGGCTCGCTCTCGCCCGTGGCGATCGCGCACTCCTCCGCGTTCCCGACGGCGACCGTCGCGTGGGCCAGGGCACGCTCGTACCAGGCCTCCGGCTTCGAGGACCACAGCGTCGGCCGCCAGTCGAGGTCGAACACGGTGGTCCCGGACTTCGCCCGGGCCTCCAGCGCGGCCAGGGTCGCGGCCCGGCTGGGCTCGGCGCTCAGACCGGTGCCCGTCACCCAGAACACCCGGGCGGCGCGCACCGCTTCGAGGTCGAGTTCGTCCGGGTGGATCTCCAGGTCGGGCGCCTTGGGCCGGCGGTAGAAGTAGAGGGGGAAGTGGTCGGGCGGGAAGATCTCGCAGAAGGTCACGGGCGTCGGGTAGGCGGCGACCTCGGTGACCCAGCGGTCGTCCACGCCGAATCCGCGCAGCTCCTCGCGCAGGTAGGCGCCGAAGGGGTCCGCCCCGGTCCGGGTGATCACGGCGGTGCGCCGCCCGAGACGGGCGGCGGCGACCGCGACGTTCGTCGGGGACCCGCCGAGGAACTTGCCGAAGGTGTCGGCCTCGGCCAGCCGTACTCCGGTTCTCAGGGGGTAGAGATCCACCCCGATCCGGCCCATCGTGATCACGTCGAAGGGGTCGGTGGTCACAAGCGGTCCTCCCTGTCCTCGTCCAGGCTCTCTTGCCCGTGCCGTCGAGCCTCGCACCCTAAGGTGGCGTCATGACGTCCTCCCCGCCCGCGTTGACCCGTATCCGCATCGGTTCGGCTCCGGACTCCTGGGGTGTGTGGTTCCCCGAGGATCCCCGGCAGACCGGCTGGTCACGCTTCCTCGACGAGGTCGCGGACGCCGGTTACGAGTGGATCGAGCTCGGCCCGTACGGCTATCTGCCCACCGATCCCGCCCGGCTCGCCGAGGAGACCGGCAAGCGCGGGCTGAAGGTGTCGGCCGGCACGGTCTTCACCGGACTCCATCACGGGCCCGCGGTATGGGAGCAGACCTGGGAGCACGTGTCGCGGATCGCCGCCCTCACGCGGGCGATGGGGGCGGAGCACCTGGTGGTCATCCCCTCCTTCTGGCGGGACGACAAGACGGGGGCGGTCCTGGAGGACCGGAACCTGGATGCCGGACAATGGCGCGAACTCGCCCGGCAGACCGAGCGGCTGGGCCGTGAGGTGCGCGAGCGCTACGGGCTGCGGATCGTGGTCCATCCGCATGCCGACACCCACATCGACACCCCCGGGAACGTGGCGCGGTTCCTGGACGCGACCGATCCGGACGCGGTCTCGCTGTGCCTGGACACCGGGCACTACGCGTACTGCGGCGGCGACAGCGTCGAGCTGCTCGAGACCTTCGGCGAGCGCGTCGGCTACCTGCACCTCAAGCAGGTGGACCCGCGGATCCTCGCCGACGTCGTGGCGGACCAGGTGCCCTTCGGGCCCGCGGTGGCGCGCGGGGTGATGTGCGAGCCGCCGGGCGGGGTGCCCGCTCTGGAGCCGGTGCTGGCGGCGGCCCAGCGGCTCGGGGTGGACCTCTTCGCCATCGTCGAGCAGGACATGTACCCGTGCCCGCCGGAGCGGCCGCTGCCGATCGCCCGGCGCACCCGGGCCTACCTGCGCTCCTGCGGCGCCCTTTAGTCACATCGACGGGCCGCCCGGCTCACATCGACGGGCCGCCCGGCGGTCCCATCGGCGGGTCGTCCCGTCCGTCACGCCGACGGGTCGCCCGTCCGTCACGCCGACGGGTCGTCCCGTCCGTCCCTGGAAGAGGTACGCATGAGCACGCTCGGCATCGCCGTCATCGGCACCGGGAAGATGGGCAGCGACCACGTGCGCCGGATCGGCCGGACGGTGGGCGGGGCCCGGGTGGTGGCCGTGGCCGATCCCGACGGCGACCGGGTCAAGGAGGTCGCGGCCGCTCTGGACGGGGCGAGCGCGCACACCGACCCGGCGGCCGCGATAGCCGCGCCGGGGGTGGACGCGGTCCTGATCGCCTCACCCGGGCCGGCCCACGAGGCGGCCGTGACGGGGGCCCTGGAGCGGGGTCTTCCGGTGCTGTGCGAGAAGCCGCTGACCCCGGACGCGGCGGGGGCGCTGCGCATCATGGAGGCGGAGCAACGGCTGGGGCGGCGCCTGGTACAGGTCGGTTTCATGCGCCGCCACGACGCCGAGTACGAGAGCCTCAAGGCGCTGCTGGACAGCGGCGGGATCGGGCGGCCGCTGTTCCTGCACTGCCGACACCGCAACGCCTCCTCCCCGTCCTTCTTCACCAGCGACATGCTGATCACCGATTCGGTGGTGCACGAGGTGGACGCGGCCCGCTGGCTGCTGGGGCAGGAGATCACGGCCGTCACCGTGCTGTCCCCGGCACCGTCGGGCGGGGCCCCCGAGGGGCTGCGCGATCCCCGGCTCGTCCTGCTGGAGACCTCGGGCGGCGCGATCGTGGACGTGGAGATCTTCGTCAACTGCGGGTTCGGCTACCAGGTGCGGTGCGAGGCGGTGGGCGAGACGGGCAGTGCCCGGATCGGCGACGGCCACGCGATGGTGGTGCAGTCCGCGGGCCGCTGGGGCGGTGCGATCTCCCAGGACTTCACCGTGCGCTTCGCCGACGCCTACGACCGCCAGCTGCGCCGGTGGGTGGCCGCGGCCGCGCAGGGCCGGGTGGCGGGACCCGACGCCTGGGACGGCTACGCGGCGGCGGCCGTTTCGGAGGCGGGCCTCACGGCTTCCCGCACCGGGGCGCGGACCGTGGTCGAGCTGGTGGAACGGCCCCCTCTCTACCGCTGACCGGCGCCGGACCGCACCGCGACACACCTTTGTCCCATCCGGCCCCCCGTGCCACTTCTGTCACGGGGGTCGGGGTCTCGTCACGCATGTCCGCATTACGCGGGTCTTCCGTCACAGACGTTCGACAGCCCCTCCCCTGCCTTCACCCGGCGTCGTTCTCCGGGCACAACCTTGAGTGATCGTCAGTGTCCACACTCAGGCTCCCCCGACGGCCTCCCGGCCGCCCCCGTGGTGTGGACGAGGAGGTGCCCCATATGACCGACCGGAAGCTGTGGTCGTACAAGGAGATCGCCGCCCACATCCAGGTCCAGCCGGACACCGTGCGCTCCTACCGCAAGCACGGGCTGCTCCCCCCGCCCGACCACGTCGAGGTCGGCAAGCCCTATTGGTACGCCGACACGATCCGCGCCTGGGTCGCCCGACGCCCCGGCAACCGGGGCCGCCGCGACGACTGACCGGCGGCCCCCGCACCGCCCGCGCCCCCGCGCCGGCCCCGCACCACACCTCACCACCCCTCACCGACCCCCAGGCCGGGGTGTCATCACCCCGGCCCGGACACCGCCGTTACGTGGTGACCGGCACCCGGCCCGAGTCCTCGGACACCGGCACCCGCGCCACGCCCTCACCACCGCTCGCGCCCTCGCTCGCGCCGCCGCTCTCCGCGCCGCCCTCACTGAGCCCGAACCGGTCGTGCAGCCTGCGCAGCGGCCCGGGGGCCCACCAGGTGGCCCGTCCCGTCAGCTTCATGACGGCCGGGACCAGCAGGCTGCGGACCACCATCGCGTCCATCAGGACGGCCAGCGCGATCCCGAGCCCCAGCATCTTGGTGTTGGTCACCCGCGAGGTGCCGATGGCCACCATCACCACCGCCAGGATCACGGCCGCCGCGGTGATCAGGCCGCCCGTGCGGGCCAGCCCGGTCCGCACCGCGCCCTCGTGGTCCCCGGTGCGGTCGTACTCCTCCTTGATCCGGGATATGAGGAACACGCCGTAGTCCATGGAGAGTCCGAAGGCTATGGAGAACATCAGCACCGGCAGGGTGGTCTCTATGTCCCCGGTGGAGGTGAAGCCGAGCAGCCCCGACAGATTGCCGTCCTGGAAGACCCACACCACCGCCCCGAACATCGCGGTCAG
Organism: Streptomyces sp. NPDC002138; assembly: GCF_040296485.1. Lineage (NCBI taxonomy): Bacteria > Bacillati > Actinomycetota > Actinomycetes > Kitasatosporales > Streptomycetaceae > Streptomyces > Streptomyces sp. NPDC002138. The sequence continues at coordinate 22,493 of NZ_JBEOXE010000017.1, forward strand.
GCTGAGCGCGTTGAGCAGCACCGCCTGCAGGGGTATCAACAGGCTCCCGGTGAGCAGGAAGACGAGCAGCAGGGTGGCCAGGACGACCAGGGCCAGCGCCCAGGGCAGTCGCTCGCCGATCGCGTCCTGCGCGTCGACCAGGACCGCGGCCTGCCCGGTGACCGAGGTCTTGAAGCCCGCCTCCACCCCGCGGACCTCGCCGACCAGGTCCTGGGCCTGCTGCCCCACGGCCTCGCCCTCGCCGACCACCGAGAAGTAGGCGTACCGCCCCGGCGCCCCGCCCGGCCCCGAGCCCACCGGACCGTCCACCCGGACCACTCCCGGCAGGCCGCTGAGCCTGCCCCGGTACTCGGTGTACGCGGACGCGGTGGCCGGTCCCTCGGCGAGCACGATGAGCCGCGCCGCGGGGCTGCCCGGGAATCCGTCCCGGATCCGCTGCTGGACCACATGCGACTCGGCCGTGGCCGGCAGCTGCCGGTCGTCCACGGTGCCGAACTTCACGCCGAGGAAGGGCGTCCCGAGCAGCAGCAGCCCGGCGGTGGTGACCACCGCGAAGACCGGCGCCCGCCGCATCACCAGCGCGGCTCCGCGCGCCCACCCCCGCCCGGCCCCGGCATCCGCACCGGCGGATCCGGCATCCGTACCCCCGGATCCGGCGCCCGCCGCGCGGCGGCGCCGCCACAGCGCCCTCAGGTCCAGGGAGTTGACCCGCTCCCCCAGCAGCACGAGCGCCGCGGGCAGCAGGATCAGCGCGGCCGCCGCCGCGAGGAGCACCACGGCGACCCCCGCGTAGGCGAAGGAGCGCAGGAAGTACATCGGGAAGAACATCATCGCCGAGAGGGACACCGCGACCGTCAGCGCCGAGAACAGCACCGTCCGCCCCGCGGTGCGCAAGGTGGCCCCCACGGCCTCCCTCGGCTCCCGTCCGGCCGCGAGCTCCTCTCGGAAGCGCCGCACGATGAACAGGGCGTAGTCGATGGCGAGTCCGAGCCCCAGGGCCGTGGTGAGGTTCTGGGCGAAGACGGAGACGTCGGTGATCTCGGTGAGCCCGCGCAGGACCGCGTTGGTCCCGAGGATCGCGACGATCCCGACGCCGAGCGGCAGGACGGCGGCCACCGCGCTGCCGAAGACCAGCACCAGCAGGACCAGGGTGAGCGGCAGGGCGATCATCTCGGCCCACAGCAGGTCTTCCTGGATGGTGCTGGTGACCTCGCGCTGCACGGCCACGGGGCCGCCGAGCGAGACCTTCACCGGCCCGTGCACCCCGCGCAGGCCGGGGGCGATCCGGTCGAGCACCTGGGTGGTGGTCTTCTCGTCGCCCTCGACGCGGGCGGCGATCAGCGCCTGGTGGCCGTCCTCGGAGCGCAGCGCGGGGAGCTTGGACTGCCAGTACGAACCGACTCCGGCTATCCCCTCCTGCGCCGTGAGCCGTGCGGTCAGCCGCTGCGCCTCGGCGGCGACGGCGGGATCGTCCACCCCGGCCGCCCCGGCGTCCACGAGCAGCAGCAGATTGGGCTGCGAGGCGGGGAACTCGCGCTCCAGCGCCTTGGTGGCGTAGGTGGACCGGGCGTCCGGGTCCTGCCAGCCCCCGCTGCCCATCCGGTCGGCGACACCGCTGCCGGCGAGCACGGCCAGGGCGGTGAGGACGAGGGCGAGCAGCAGCGACAGCCGCGGCCGCGCGGTGACGAACCGCGTCCAGCCGCCGAGCCTCCCCGGCCCCGGCTCCGAGCCCGGCTCCGATCCCGGCTCCGCCCCCGCCGCCGACCCCGACCCCGACCCCGACTCTGCCCGGCCTGACGGTTTCTTGACTTCGGACATGCCTCGGTGTCCCCTTCACCTTGATTGCCAGACGCCTAGACTGACAAATACGAGCCATCGCTCGCGTTCCCACAGAATGCGAGCGACAGCTCGCGTTTGTCAATCACCCTGGGGATGGAAGGGGAGAGAAGTGCCCGAAACGCCGGAAACATCCGCGAAGACGGCGACGTCCGCGACGTCCGCGACGTCCGCGACGTCCGCGACGTCCGCGACGTCCGCGAAGACGGCGAGGCCCACGAAAGCAGCGATGTCCGCGAAGCCGCCGAAGCCCGTGGCCGACCCCGCCCCGCGCCGCCGCCAGGCCCGCGGGGAACGCCGGATCGCGCAGCTCCTGGCCGCCGCCGCGGGCGTCTTCTGCCGCACCGGCTACGCCGCCGCGAGCACCAACGCCATCGCGCGGGAGGCCGGGGTCTCCCCGGGCACGCTCTACCAGTTCTTCCCGAACAAGGAGGCCATCGCGGTCGAGCTGGGCGGCGAACTCCTCAAGCGCGCCCAGGAGACCCACGGCCAGGCCTTCCTGCCGGAGAACCTGAGCAAGCCGCTGCCCGAGCTGCTCGACGCGGTCCTCGACCCGGTCATCGCCTTCAACTGCGAGAACCCCGCCTTCTGGGCCCTGATGCACGGCTCGGGCGTCCCCGGCATCACCCAGGAGCACGAGGAGCTGCACGCCGGCCTGCTGTCCCGGGTCGAGGGCGTGCTGAGCACCTTCGCCCCGGAGTTCACCCCGGAGCGGCTCACCCACGTCTCCAACATGGTGCTGGGCATCTTCAAGTCGTCCCTGGACCTGGTGCTGGCCACCGAAGGCGCCGAGCAGGAGGCGTACGTCGCCGAGCTGAAGGCCGTCCTGCTGCGCTACCTGGAGCCGATGATCACCACGACTCCCCTTCGCTGATCCGCGCCCGCTCACCGCCGGTCGCCCGCGCGCGCAGGCGCAGCGCCAGCAGCGGGAAGGTCAGCACGGAGATCATCCCGGCCCCGACCAGCGCCGCCGCCTCCCCCGGCTGCACCATCCCGTCCTGCACCCCCAGCGTGGTGATCGCGACCACCAGGGGCAGCGCCGTCGACCCGAGCAGCACCAGCGCCGCGCGGTCGCGCCGCCCGAGGTCGCGCGGGGCCAGCCACCACATCGGCAGCCCGCGCACCACCAGGAACAGCAGCAGGAACACGGGCAGCAGGAGCAGCTCCCGGCCGCCCCCGAGCAGGGCCTTCAGGTCGAACTGGATGCCGGTGAGCACGAAGAACAGCGGCACCAGGAAACCGAAGCCCATCGCCTCGACCTTGGAGAGCACCACCTCGCCGCTCTCGGGCGCGGCTCCGTCCAGGACCAGCCGGGTGACCAGCCCCGCGGCGAAGGCGCCGAGCAGCACGTCCAGCCCGAGCGCCGTGGCCAGCCCCAGCATCGCCACCAGCAGCAGCATCACCAGCCGCACCGCGAACTGCGCGCTGCTGTCCAGGGTCCCGGTGATGACGTGCGACAGCCAGGACGCCTTCGGCCGCAGCGCCCAGAACACCGCGGCCGCCGTGAGCACTCCGAAGGCCACCAGCAGGCCCGCCGAGCGGCCCGGCGCCCGCCCGCTGAGCAGCAGGGCCATCGCGATGACCGGCCCGAACTCGCCGACCGACCCCATCGCCATCACCACGGACCCGAACCGGCCCCGCAGATCACCCGAATCGCGCAGCACCGGCAGGACCGTGCCCAGCGCCGTGCTGGTCAGCGCGGTGCCGACGTAGACGCCCTGGTCGAATCCGCCGCCGTGCGCGAGCAGGGTGCCGGCCGCCAGCCCCAGCACCAGGGCGATCAGCCAGGCCCCGGCCGACCGCGTGAGGGTGTCGCCGCCGATCCGGTCGAACCGGATCTCGTACCCCGCCAGGAAGATCAGCATCGCCAGGCCGAGCTGACCGAGTACGTCGATCACCTGACCGGGCTCCGCCCACCCGAGCGCGTCGGGCCCGATCAGCACGCCCAGCAGGATCTCGAAGATCACCAGGGGTACCGGCAGCCACCGCGAGACGCCGTGCGCGAGCAGGGGAGCCAGGACCGCGGCCGACATGATCAGGATCAGCGTCAGACTTCCCGAAGCGGACATACCCGCCATTTACCTTCAGTGAACACGCGCTGTCCACCGGTCACCACGGGCGCCGGGGCTCGCATCTATACCCCCTAGGGGTATAGTCTGGAGCTGTTGGCAGGAGGGTGGAGGCATCCACCGCTTTCCGACGACCGCACACGCCCTCGAAGAGGAGAACGACATGAGCGCCGAGACGGACACCCAGACCACCACCGTCTACCGGGTGACCGGGATGACCTGCGGCCACTGCGAAGGCGCCGTGACCGCCGAGCTGACCGCCCTGCCCGGCGTCAGCGCGGTCAAGGCCGTCGCCGCGACCGGCGAGGTCACCGTGGTCTCGGCCGCGCCGCTCGCCGAGGACGACGTGCGCGCGGCCGTCGACGAGGCCGGTTACACCTACGCGGGCCGGGCCTGACCCCCAGGGGCGTGCCCCCGGGCACGCCCCCTCCGCACCACCCCGCGGCACCCCGCGGCACCCCGCAGCACCCGCTTCTCCGCAGCACCCCGCCGGGCCGTACCGTCCAGCTCATACTGGTTCCGTACGGACCCGGCCCTCCCCCTGGAGCCGGACATGACCAGCACAGTGCACGACGGACCGATAGTGACCGAGGTCGAGCTGACGATCGGCGGGATGACCTGCGCCTCCTGCGCGGCCCGCATCGAGAAGAAGCTGAACCGGATGGACGGCGTCAGCGCCACGGTGAACTACGCCACCGAGAAGGCGCGGGTGTCCTACGCCCCCGAGGTCATGGTCGCCGACCTGATCGCGACCGTCGTCAAGACCGGGTACACCGCCGAAGAACCCCCGCCCCCGGCCCCCGAGCCGGAAGCGGAAGCGGAGCCGGAGTCCGCGGCCGGCGCGACGGCCCCCGATCCGGAGCTCGCCGCGCTGCGCCAGCGACTGCTGGTCTCGGCCGCGCTGGCCCTCCCCGTCGTGCTGCTCGCCATGGTCCCGGCCCTCCAGTTCGACAACTGGCAGTGGCTCTCGCTCACCCTCGCCGCGCCCGTCGTCGTCTGGGGCGCGCTCCCCTTCCACCGGGCGGCCTGGACCAATGCCCGGCACGGCGCCGCGACCATGGACACCCTGGTCTCGGTCGGCACCCTGGCCGCCTTCGCCTGGTCGCTGTGGGCCCTGTTCTTCGGCCACGCCGGCATGCCCGGCATGCGGCACGGCTTCGAGTTCACCGTCTCGCGCACCGACGGCGCCTCGTCCATCTACCTCGAGGTCGCGGCCGGGGTCGTCGCCTTCATCCTGCTCGGCCGCTATCTGGAGGCCCGCTCCAAGCGGAAGGCGGGGGCCGCCCTGAAGGCCCTGCTGCACCTGGGCGCCAAGGACGTCGCGGTGCTGCGCGGCGGGGCCGAGGTCCGCGTCCCGGTGAGCGCGCTGGCCGTGGGCGAGCGCTTCGTCGTACGCCCCGGCGAGAAGATCGCCACCGACGGCACGGTCGTCGAGGGCAGCTCCGCCGTGGACGCCTCGATGCTGACCGGCGAGTCGGTGCCCGTCGAGGTCACCGCCGGGGACCCGGTCACCGGCGCCACGGTCAACACCTCCGGACGCCTGGTCATCGAGGCCACCCGGGTCGGCGCGGACACCCAGCTCGCCCGCATGGCCAAGCTGGTCGAGCAGGCCCAGAACGGAAAGGCCCAGGTCCAGCGGCTGGCCGACCGGATCGCGGCCGTCTTCGTGCCCGTCGTGCTGCTGCTCGCGCTCGGCACCTGGGTGACCTGGCTGCTGATCACCGACGATCCGACCGCCGCGTTCACCGCCGCCGTCGCCGTACTGATCATCGCCTGCCCCTGCGCCCTCGGGCTGGCCACGCCGACCGCGCTGCTGGTCGGCACCGGTCGCGGCGCGCAGCTCGGCATCCTGATCAAGGGCCCCGAGGTGCTGGAGTCCACCCGGCGCGTGGACACCGTCGTCCTGGACAAGACCGGTACGGTCACCACCGGCCGGATGACCCTGGCCGGGGTCCACCCCGCCGAGGGCACCGACGAACGCGAACTCCTGCGCCTGGCGGGCTCGCTGGAGCACGCCTCAGAGCACCCGATCGCCCGGGCCATCGCGACCGGAGCCGCCGAGCTCGCGGGCTCGCTGCCGGTCCCGGAGGACTTCCGCAACCTCGCCGGACTCGGCGTCCAGGGCGTGGTGGACGGCCACGCCGTCCTGGTGGGCCGCGAACAGCTGCTGGCCGACTGGTCGATCGCCCTGCCGCAGGACCTGGCGCGCGCCAAGGCGGCCGCCGAGGCCGCGGGCAGCACCGCGGTGCTGGTGGCCTGGGACGGCGCGGCGCGCGGGGTGCTCACCGTCGCCGACGCGGTCAAGGAGACCAGCGCCGAGGCGGTGTCCCGGCTGCGGGCGCTGGGCCTGACCCCGGTGCTGCTGACCGGCGACAACCGGGCGGTGGCGGAGACGGTGGCCCGCGCGGTGGGCATCGACGAGGTGATCGCCGAGGTGCTCCCGCAGGACAAGGTCGACGTCGTGCGCCGCCTGCAGGCCGAGGGCCGTACGGTCGCCATGGTCGGCGACGGCGTCAACGACGCGGCGGCGCTGGCCCAGGCGGACCTGGGGCTGGCCATGGGCACGGGCACGGACGCGGCCATCGAGGCGGGCGATCTGACCCTCGTCCGGGGGGACTTGCGGGTCGCGGCGGACGCGATCCGGCTCTCCCGGCGGACCCTGGCCACCATCAAGGGCAACCTGTTCTGGGCCTTCGGCTACAACGTGGCGGCGCTCCCGCTCGCGGCCGCCGGGCTGCTCAACCCCATGATCGCGGGAGCCGCCATGGCGTTCTCCTCGGTCTTCGTGGTGAGCAACAGCCTCCGGTTGCGCTCGTTCCGCTAGAGAACCCTCTCCCCACCGCGCACACACTTCCTTCACGGGAGACGCAGATCACAGTGATTGCAACGTAACCATCGGGTGGTCACGCGGGTCTAATGGGGCAGTGCCGGGAATGTCTTGGGGGACGTTCGGGCGGAGGTCTTGGGAGACGTCCGCGGGCACTCGCCGGCCGGGACACGTACCCGCGGGTAGCCGCCACGCAGCGGCCTTCCCGATCCGAACGGGTCCCGGCAGACACCCCTGTTGGAGCGCGGAGCGCGCTCCTCACCGACACCCTGGTCCGGGTCCCGTGGGGGGAATCCGCACCGGGGAAAGGAAAGCGCCCCGACCGTCGACCCGTGGGGGGATCGACGGCGGGGCGCTTTTCGTTGCGCTCGCGCCACCGGAGGACCGGTGGAGAGATCAGCGAGGCCGGTGGGGCGGCGGGACCGTGAAGGTCAGCGGGCCTCGACCGGGACGAAGTCGCGCAGGACCTCGCCGGTGTAGATCTGGCGCGGGCGGCCGATGCGGGATCCCGGCTCCTTGATCATCTCGTGCCACTGGGCGATCCAGCCGGGCAGCCGGCCGATCGCGAAGAGCACGGTGAACATCTCGGTCGGGAAGCCCATCGCCCGGTAGATCAGGCCCGTGTAGAAGTCCACGTTCGGGTAGAGGTTGCGCTCGACGAAGTACTCGTCGGCCAGCGCGTGCTCTTCGAGCTTGAGCGCGATGTCGAGCAGCTCGTCGTCCTTGCCGAGCGCCGAGAGGACGTCGTGCGCCGCCGCCTTGATGATCTTCGCCCGGGGGTCGAAGCTCTTGTAGACGCGGTGCCCGAAGCCCATCAGGCGGACGCCGTCTTCCTTGTTCTTCACCTTGCGGATGAAGGCGTCGACGTCGCCGCCGTCGTTCTTGATGCCCTCGAGCATCTCGAGGACGGACTGGTTGGCGCCACCGTGCAGCGGGCCCCACAGGGCCGAGATGCCGGCGGAGATCGAGGCGAACATGTTCGCCTGCGAGGAGCCGACCAGGCGCACGGTGGAGGTCGAGCAGTTCTGCTCGTGGTCCGCGTGCAGGATGAGCAGCTTGTCGAGCGCCTGGACCACGACCGGGTCCAGGTCGTACTCCTGGGCCGGCACGGAGAAGGTCATGCGCAGGAAGTTCTCGACGTAGCCGAGGTCGTTGCGCGGGTAGACCACCGGGTGGCCGACCGACTTCTTGTACGCGTAGGCCGCGATCGTCGGAAGCTTGGCGAGCAGCCGGATCGTCGAGAGGTTGCGCTGCTTCTCGTCGAACGGGTTGTGGCTGTCCTGGTAGAACGTCGACAGCGCGCTGACCACGGAGGACAGCATCGCCATCGGGTGCGCGTCACGGGGGAAGCCGTCGTAGAAGCGCTTCACGTCCTCGTGCAGCAGCGTGTGCTGGGTGATCTCGTTGCGGAACGACGCGAGCTGGTCCACGGTCGGCAGCTCACCGTTGATCAGCAGGTACGCGACCTCGATGAAGGTCGAGCGCTCGGCCAGCTGCTCGATCGGGTAGCCGCGGTAGCGCAGGATGCCCTGCTCGCCATCGAGGTAGGTAATGGCGGACTTATAGGCGGCGGTGTTCCCGTAGCCGCTGTCCAGGGTGACCAGACCGGTCTGGGACCGGAGCTTCGAGATGTCGAAGCCCTGGTCGCCAACGGTGCTTTCGACCACCGGGTAGGTGTATTCACCGTCCGCGTACCGCAGTACTACAGAGTTGTCGCTCACGTCATCCCTCACCGACGTAGTGCCTCTTCTTCGAGGTGCCCTGACTGCCTCTACCTTCCCCCATTTGGCACAGGTGAGTGCACTCGGGGTCGGGGTTTGGTGTTTTTGACGGCACTGAGTGCCGCCAAGCTGCTCATCCTGCCCCCTCCGAACCGGTGGGGATACCCCAAATGATCGATCATCTAGGTGATGTTTCCCACCGGTATGCGGCCGGACAGCCGCGGAGCGACGGCTGTGAACCTCCTGCCTGCGGAAACGGTACGCACCGCCTGCCCCAGCGCCTTGCGGGACCCGACCAGGACGACCAGTTTCTTCGCCCTGGTCACGGCCGTGTAGAGCAGATTTCGCTGGAGCATCATCCAAGCTCCGGTGGTGACCGGGATCACGACCGCCGGATATTCACTCCCCTGGGAACGGTGAATGGTGACGGCGTAGGCGTGGGCCAGCTCGTCGAGCTCGGAGAACTCGTACCCCACCTCCTCGTCCTCGTCCGTGCGGACGGTCAGCCGCTGTTCGTCCAGGTCGAGGGCGGTGACCACGCCGACGGTGCCGTTGAAGACGCCGTTGGCGCCCTTCTCGTAGTTGTTCCGGATCTGGGTCACCTTGTCGCCCACCCGGAAGACCCGGCCTCCGAAGCGCTTTTCGGGCAGTCCCGGCCGGGCCGGGGTGATCGCCTGCTGGAGCAGGCCGTTGAGGTTCCCCGCGCCGGCCGGACCCCGGTGCATGGGCGCGAGCACCTGGATGTCGCGGCGCGGGTCGAGACCGAACTTGGCCGGAATACGACGGGCCGCCACGTCCACGGCGAGCACTCCGGCCGCCTCCGTGTCCTCCTCGGCGAAGAGGAAGAAGTCCGGCAGCCCTTCGGTGAGGGGCGGGAGCCCGGTGTTGATGCGGTGGGCGTTGGTGACCACGCCCGACTGCTGGGCCTGGCGGAAGATCCGGGTCAGCCGGACGGCGGGCACCGGTCCGCCCTCGGCCAGCAGGTCCCGCAGCACCTCGCCGGCGCCGACCGACGGCAGCTGGTCCACGTCCCCCACCAGCAGCAGATGGGCCCCCGGCGCCACCGCCTTGACCAGCTTGTTGGCGAGCAGCAGGTCGAGCATCGAGGCCTCGTCGACCACGACCAGGTCCGCGTCCAGCGGCCGGTCCCGGTCGTACGCCGCGTCCCCGCCCGGTTTGAGCTCCAGCAGCCGGTGCACGGTGGAGGCGTCGGCCCCGGTCAGCTCCGCGAGCCGTTTGGCGGCCCGCCCGGTCGGCGCGGCCAGCACCACCTTGGCCTTCTTGGCCCGGGCCAGCTCCACGATCGAGCGCACGGTGAAGGACTTGCCGCAGCCGGGCCCCCCGGTCAGCACCGCGACCCGGCGGGTGAGGGCGAGCTTGACCGCGTCCCGCTGCTCGGGCGCGAGGGTGGCGCCGGTCCTGGTCGCCAGCCAGCCCAGCGCCTTCTCCCAGTCGACGTCCCCGAAGGCCGGCATCCGGTCCTCCTCGGCCTGGAGCAGCCGCCGCAGCTGTCCGACGAGGGAGAGTTCGGCGCGGTGGAAGGGGACCAGGTAGACCGCGGTGAGCGGGGGTCCGCCCTGGGGATCGGGCACCTTCTCGCGCACGACGCCCTCGGGGTCCGCCGCGAGTTCGGCCAGGCACTCGATGACCAGGCCGGTGTCCACCTGGAGCAGCTTGACCCCGTCGGCGATCAGCCGCTCCTCGGGCAGGAAGCAGTGGCCCTGGTCGGTGGACTGGGAGAGGGCGTACTGGAGCCCGGCCTTGACCCGCTCGGGGCTGTCGTGCGGGATCCCGACCGACTGGGCGATCTTGTCGGCGGTGAGGAACCCGATGCCCCAGACGTCGGCGGCGAGCCGGTAGGGCTGGTTCCGCACCACCGAGATGGAGGCGTCGGCGTACTTCTTGTAGATGCGGACCGCGATGGAGGTGGAGACCCCGACCCCCTGGAGGAAGATCATGACCTCCTTGATGGCCTTCTGTTCCTCCCACGCCGCGCCGATCATCTTCGTCCGCTTCGGACCCAGCCCGGGCACCTCGATCAGCCGCTTCGGCTCACCCTCGATCACCTCCAGGGTGGCGACACCGAAGTGCTCGACGATCCGGTCGGCGATCTTCGGACCGATGCCCTTGATCAGGCCGGAGCCGAGGTAGCGGCGGATGCCCTGAATGGTGGCGGGGAGCACGGTGGAGTAGTTCTCGACGGTGAACTGCTTGCCGTACTGCGGGTGCGAACCCCAACGGCCCTCCATCCGCAGGGACTCGCCGGGCTGCGCCCCGAGCAGCGATCCGACCACGGTGAGGAGGTCGCCGGCGCCGCGCCCGGTGTCGACGCGGGCGACGGTATAGCCGCTTTCCTCATTGGCATAGGTGATGCGCTCCAGGACCCCCTCGAGCACTGCCGTGTTTACCGCGCTGTCCGTCCCCATGGCGCCACGCTAGCGCCCGGCGCCGACAGCCCGTCACCCCTGTGGAAAACGGGGAAACGGAAGGGGGTCCGGCCTCACGGCCGGACCCCCTCACGGTTACCCCTCCCACATCGGACTTCCCGATCCCCCCAGATCCCCTCCCGGAAGTGCCGACGCACCGTACGACCCGCGATCCCGCCGGACGGTTGCACAGAGATCCGAGGCTTTATCGTTCCGTTACCCGAGGTGCCGGAGAAACATGACAGACGTAGCGTTTCAGACATGAGCGAACCCTCCTTCCAGGACGACGTGATCAACGAGCTGGGCGACGACAGGCTGACCGAGATCGCGGGTCTGCTCGGCACCGACGCCACGGGCGCGCGCGACACGATCGCCACCACCGTCGGCGCGATGACCGGCGACCTCCAGCAGAAGGCGGACACCGACGGCGACGACGGCGTCGAGGTCCGCCAGGCCTTCGCCGAGGTGACCGAACCACCCCTGCAGGGCGTGGCCACCCTGGGCGGCGGCCTGCTGAGCGGCGGCCTGATGGCCGGGGTGCTGTCCAAGGTGAGCCGGCCCGTCGCCGAAGCCGTCTCCAAGAAGACCGGCATCCCCGCCCCCACCATCACCCGGGTGATCGAGCTGCTGATCCCGGTCCTGCTGGCGGTCTTCGCCAAGCGCGCGGCGGGCGCGGGTGCGGGCGCGGGTGCGGGTGCCCCTGCCCCGGGTGGCGGCCTCGGCGACCTCCTGGGCCAGATCCTCGGCGGCGGCAAGAAGGCCGGGTAAATGCCGGGTAAATACAGCCTCGCCGGCGTTTGAGGCGCCCCCGGGGGGCGCGGTCGCCCGCGGCCGGACCGGTTTGCCTCCGGCGGGCCCTCAAACGCCGGGCAGGCTGAAATCACCCGGCGTGGTGCGGAGCCGGAAACCCCCGTTCCCCGGCTCCGCACCGCGTCGTATCCTCGGGCTCCATGGACACGTCCGGCACGCAGGTAGTACTCCGCCCTCCGGAACCCGGCGACCTCGGCTGGATCGTGCAGCGGCACGGCGCCCTCTACGCCGCCGAGTTCGGCTGGAACAGCGAGTTCGAGGGGCTGGTCGCGCGGATCGTCGCGGATTTCGCCCAGGACCACGACCCCTACCTCGAACGCGTCTGGATCGCCGACCTGGACGGCCGCCCGGTCGGCTCCGTGATGTGCGTACGGGATCCCGCGCCGGGCACGGCCCGGCTGCGGCTCCTGCTGGTGGACCCGGCGGGCCGCGGGCACGGCATCGGCGCCCTGCTGGTGGACGCGGTGATCGCGTTCGCCCGCTCGGTCGGCTACCGCGAGCTCGTGCTGTGGACCAACGACGTGCTGACATCCGCGCGTTCCCTCTACCAGCGCGCCGGGTTCACCCTGATCGCCGAGCGCGAGCACCGCTCGTACGGCGTCACACTGACCGGGCAGGACTGGCGGCTGCCGCTCCAGGAGGACTCGCCGCGATGAGCCGTGTACGGGCCCCGCGCGCCGGGGCCAGCGAGGTGGCCGCGACCCCGCCGACCAGCAGCGCCGCCGCCAGCCAGCGCAGGGGTGAGATCTCCTCGCCCAGCACCAGCGCCGCCGAGGACATCCCGAAGACCGGCACCAGCAGCGAGAACGGCGCCACCGACGAGGCCGGGTAGCGGCGCAGCAGGTACCCCCAGGCTCCGAAGCCGAAGACGGTGGACACCCAGGCGACGTAGCCGATGACGGCCGCCCCGGACCAGTCCAGGGCGCGCAGCGCGGCCAGGTCCCGCTCGGGCCCCTCGAGCAGCAGCGAGAGGCCGAACAGGGGCAGGACGGGCACCGCGCACACCCACACCATGAAGTTGAGCGCGTCGGGCGGGGCCGCCCCGCGCGTCAGCACGTTGGACACCCCCCAGCAGGCCGCGGCCGCGATGACCAGCGCGAAGGCGGTGACGGGCGCCGAGGTCCCCCGGTCCACGGCGGCGACGGCGATCCCCGCGAGGGCCACCGCCATCCCGGCCAGCCGCACCCGCCCGGGCCGCTCGCGCAGTACGACGGCGGCGAAGAGGGCGGTGAAGACGGCCTGGACCTGGAGCACCAGGGAGGACAGTCCGGCCGGCATCCCGGCGGCCATGCCGGTGAACAGGAGGCCGAACTTCGCGATGCCCAGGGCCACTCCGACGCCCAGGATCCACTTCCAGGCGACCTTGGGCCGCCCGACGAAGAACACCGCGGGCAGGGCCGCGACGAGGAAGCGCAGGGCGGACAGGAGCAGCGGCGGGAAGTGGCCGAGCCCGATCTCGATGACGACGAAGTTGAAACCCCAGACGGCGGCGACGAGGACGGCGAGTGCGGTGTGTACAGGACGCATACGAAGAGCATCGAGGCTCCGATCATGTAGCACCAGCGATGATCTCTTCCCCGTTGGATGAAGCAGTGCTTACGATTCCCGGCGCGCGGTCCGCGGCTTACGATGCGGGGATGCTCGACCTCTCCCGGCTCCGCGCCCTGCACGCCGTCTCCGTCCACGGCTCCGTCGCGGGCGCCGCGGCCGCCCTCGGCTACACGCCCTCCGCCGTCTCCCAGCAGATCGCCAAGCTGGAGCGGGAAACCCGCACCACCCTTCTGGAGCGCCGCGGCCGCGGCGTCGCCCTGACCGAGGAGGCCCGCCATCTGGCCTCCACAGCACAGGAGTTGCTGGGGATCGTGGAGCGGGCCGAGACCACCCTGGAGGAGCGGCGCGGGCAGCCCAGCGGGCTGCTGCGGGTGGCCGCCTTCGCCTCCGCGGCGCGCGGACTGCTGCCCGGGGTCCTGGCCGAGCTCGCCGAGCGCCACCCGGCCCTGGAGGTCCGCCTGACCGAGGTCGACCCGCACCTCTCCGTGGACCTGGTGACCCGGGGCGTCACCGACCTGGCGGTGGCACACGACTGGGACATCGCCCCGCTGCCCGTCCCCGACGGGGTCGAACAGGCGGTGATCGGCGACGACGTCTGCGACCTGCTCGTACCCGCGGGCCATCCGTTCGCCCGCCGGAGCACCGTGCGCCGCGCGGACCTCGGCGCGGAGCGCTGGATCTGCCAGCCGCCCGGCCGGGTCTGTCACGACTGGCTGGTGCGCACCCTGCGCGCCGTCGGCTGCGAACCGGACGTCGCGCACGTCGCGGAGGAGAACCACACCCTGGTCGCCCTGGTCGCGGCGGGCCTCGGCATCGCGGTGGTGCCGCGGCTGGGTACCGGAGCCCTGCCGCCGGGAGTGGTCGTGGCCCCCCTGCGGCCCGCGCCCTTCCGCAGGGTGCACGCCCTGTGGCGGACCGGGGCCGCCCGGCGGCCCGCGATCACGGCGGCCGTCCGGACCCTCCAGGAGCACTGGGCCACCACGTCCGGGGGACCCGGCGAGTGTCCTTAGGCACCCCGGAGGCGCACGGCGCTAGCGTGCCCGGGTGCCGAACCACGCGTCTCGCCGCTCCCTGCTCTCCGCCGCCGCCGTGGCCGCCGTCGCCGCCACCGGAGCCCTCTCCGCCGCGCTCCCCCGCCGGGCGCAGGGGACACCGCGGCGCCCCGGGCCGGAGCCCGCGCCCGGCGAGGCGCGGCGGCTGATGGCCCGGATGAGCCTGGAGGAGAAGGTCGGGCAGCTGTTCGTCAGCCGGATCTACGGGCACTCGGCGGCCGCGCCCGATCCGGCCGACGCGGACACCTTCGAGGCCGAGCTGGGCGAGCGCAGCGCCGCCGAGCTGATCGCCCGTTACCACCTGGGCGGGATCATCTACTTCAGCTGGGCGAACAACATCCGCTCCCCGCACCAGGTCGCCGAGCTGTCGAACGAACTCCAGCGCGCGGCCCGCGCCGACGGCGCCGGGGTCCCGCTGCTGCTCTCCACCGACCAGGAGCACGGGGCGGTCACCCGGATCGGGAAGCCCGCGACCCTGCTGCCCGGGGCGATGGCCCTGGGCGCGACCGCGGACCCCGCCGCGGGCGCCGACGCCGCCCGGCGGGCCGCGGCCGTCGCGGGCGCCGAGCTGGCCGCGATGGGCATCCGCCAGGACTACGCCCCGGTGGCCGACGTGAACGTGAACCCGGCCAATCCCGTCATCGGCGTACGGTCCTTCGGCGCGGCCCCGCAGGCGGTCGCGGCGCTGGTCGCGGCCCAGGTGCGCGGCTACCAGGGCGCCGGGGTGGCGGCCACCGTCAAGCACTTCCCCGGGCACGGGGACACCGACACCGACAGCCACGTCGGGCTGCCGGTGATGCGGCACACCCGCGCCGAGTGGGAGGAGCTGGACGAGCCGCCGTTCCGGGCGGCCGTCGCGGCGGGCGTGGACGCGGTGATGACCGCGCACATCGTCTTCGCGGCGCTCGACCCCTCCGGCGACCCGGCGACCCTCTCGCACCCGATCGTCACGGGCATCCTGCGCGAACGCCTCGGCTTCGAGGGGGTGGTGGTCACCGATTCGCTGGGGATGGCGGGGGTCCGCCAGAAGTACGGGGACGACCGGGTGCCGGTGCTCGCCCTCAAGGCGGGCTGCGACCAGCTGCTGAACCCGCCGGACCTGGGGCTCGCGTACCGCAGCGTGCTGGCGGCGGTGCGCTCGGGCGAGCTGACCGAGGCCCGGATCGAGGAATCGGTCCTGCGGATCCTGGAACTCAAGGCCCGCCGGGGCCTGTTCCAGGATCCCCTGGTCGTACCCGCGCGGGTGGCGGCGACCGTCGGCGTCCCGGCGCACCTGGCCGAGACGGACGGGATCGCGGCCGGCACGACGACCCTGCTGGCCAATACGCAGGGCCTGCTGCCGCTGGATCCGGTGCGCTACCCGAAACTGCTGGTGACCGGCGCCGATCCGGCCTCTCCCACGGGGACCGACGGACCGCCGACGACCGTCCTCGCGCGCGAGCTGGCGGCGCTGGGCTTCACCACGACCGCGCTGCCGGGCGAGCGGGCGGTGCCCGCGGCCCCGGACCACGACGTGGTGCTGGTGTGCACGTACAACGTCCCGGAGGGCGCGAGCGTTCCGTACGACCTGGTCCGGGACCTGGTCGCGGCCGGGGCCCGGGTGGTGACCCTGGCGCTGCGCAATCCGTACGACCCGGCCCGGCTGCCGCCGGTCGCGGCCGCGCTGGCGACGTACTCCTGGACGGACGGGGAGCTGCGGGCCGCCGCGCGGGTGATCGCGGGCGCGCACCGGCCGACGGGGCGGCTCCCGGTGGCGGTACCGGGGCGCTGGCCGCTGGGCCACGGGCTGACGTACTAGAGACGTCCACGCCCGCGGCCCGGCGGCCGGTGACCCGTAGGCCGTGGACCCGTGGCCCACGGCCTCACCGGATCACGGCCGCAGCTGCGGCTCGCGCTCCATCTCGCGCTTGTCGAGCTGAGCGTCGGCCCGGGCGAGCGGGGCCGCCTTGTTCGGGTCGGCCTGCACGGCGGCGGGGGCGACCCCGGCCCACTGCAGGATCTTCGCGGTGGCGAGCTTGCGCTCGCCCTCCTGGAGCTTGGCCACGTTGGCGCCGTGGTTGGCCCCGGGGGCGATCATCACGTAGCTGTCGGTGACCCCGTACCCGAGGTGGAAGGGTTCGGCGCCCCACGGGTCGTTCTGGCCGTACACGAACAGCATCTGCCGGGCGTTGTTGCGCACCCAGTTGTCGACGTCGGCCATGACTCCGGGCTGGAAGGTCATGGGGATGTCGCGGGGCACGAAGTTGCGCGGCGGCTGGTAGCCGTAGCGGCTCAGGCCCGCCAGGTGCGGCTGCTTGATGTCGGGCGAACCGAGCTGGGTGCCCGCCTGGTAGTAGTACGGGGTGTACGTCTCCAGGCCCTGGTCCGCGTAGGCGGAGAAGCCGGAGATCGTGTCCACCGTGTCCCAGATCTCCTGGTCGGAGGCGGTCGCGGCGGTCGGGATGCCCGCGCAGTCGGCCAGCAGGCTGTACTGCCAGAAGGCCCAGGTGTAGTCGAGGACGACGGCCTCGTAGGCCTTGTCGATGTCGCCGACCGTGCGGAAGGTCCAGCCGTTCTCGACGGCGGCCGTCGCGTACTTGGCCTCCAGCGGCACGCGGCGCACCAGGGCCTCGCGCTGGACCGCGTTCAGCTTGTCGCGGCACTCCTTGGTGCCGACCTTGGTGAAGAACCGGTCGTAGGCCGAGTCCTCCTTGTTGACCACGTCGTTCGGGGCGACGTAGGCGACGACCCCGTCCATGTCGCGGGAGTAGTAGCGCTCGTAGTACGTCGCCGTCATGCCGCCCTTGCTGCCGCCCGTGGCCAGCCAGTTCTTGGGGTAGATCTTCTTGAGGGCGGTGAAGATGCGGTGCTGGTCACTGGCGGCCTGCCAGATGTCCAGGTTCGACCAGTTGGCCGGGTCGGGGCGGGACGGGGTGAAGAAACGGTACTCCAGCGACACCTGGTTGCCGTCGACGATGGTCGTCGGCTCGCTGCGGCGGGGGCTGGTGTTGACGTTGTACCCGGAGGTGAAGAAGACCGTGGGGCGGGACGTGTCCTTGTGCAGGAGGGTCAGCCGCTGCTTGAAGGTGCCCTTCCACGGCTGCCGGTGGTCGACCGGCTGCTCGTAGTTCAATACGAAGAACCGGTAGCCGGGGTACGGCTTCTCCTCGATGAGGCTCATCCCCGGAATCGCGAGGATCTGGTCCTTGATGTCCGTGGCGGCGGTCGGCCCGGCGGCGGTGGCCGCCTGTGCCGTCACGCCGGCCGCGCCCATGGTGCCGATCAGCACCACGAACGACAACAGCCATCTGAGCGCCTTGTGCATTCTCATCCTCCCCTTGAGTTCACTGCGGTACCGGTGAACCTAGCGGGGTCAACACGCAATCGAACAGGGGTCGTTGGGCCTCCCTGTCAGCACAGGATCCAGCCGGAGTCGGCCGCTCCCGACCCCACCTGCCCCTTTACATACACGCAGCGGTTGACGGAGGGCACGGTGACGGGCCCGGCGAACCGGGTGAAACCACCCGCGTCGCGGACCGGCACGCCGCCGCGGGGCTGCACGCTCACCGCCATCTCCCGGCGCGTCCCCGGGTGCGCGGCCACCGCCACCACGCACGCCCGCGCGTGGGTCTTGTACACCCGGATCTCACCGGTCGCCAGCGGCACCGTCGTCGCCAGCTCGCCGGGGCAGCCGCCGGTCGCCGCCTCGGCGGGCGGCGCCGCCATCAGCGCGCCGAACGCGAGGAGCAGCCCCGCGGGAAAGACCCCCAGGGCCCTGGCCGTCCGGCCCGCCCCGCTCCGCCACCCGAACATGTCCGCCCCCGTCGGTCGTACGTACAACGTGCGCATGCGTCAGACGCACGGACCCCCCGGATGGTTGCAGGCGGCAACGGCATCCGGGGGGCCGGGTGGTCGGGCGATCGGGCGGCTGGGGGCGGGCGGTCGGGCGATCGGGCGGTCAGGCGGCGGCGTGCTCGTCCTCGCCGACGAAGGTCCGCCACAGGCTCGCGTACCGGCCGCCCCGGGCCAGGAGTTCGGCGTGGGTGCCGTCCTCCACGACCCGGCCGCGGTCCATCACCACGACCCGGTCGGCGCGCGCGGCGGTGGTCAGCCGGTGAGCCACCACCAGGGTGGTGCGCTTGCCCGCGAGCCGGTCGGTGGCCTGGTTGACCAGGCCCTCGGTGGCCAGGTCCAGGGCTGCGGTGGCCTCGTCGAGCAACAGGATGTCCGGGTCGACCAGTTCCGCGCGGGCGAGGGCGATCAGCTGGCGCTGGCCCGCGGAGAGGTTGCGGCCCCGCTCGGCGACCGTGTGCAGGTAGCCGCCGTCCAGGGTCGCGATCATCTCGTGCGCCCCGACGGCGCGGGCGGCCCCCTCCACCTCGGCGTCGCTCGCGCCGGGCCGCCCGTAGGCGATGGCGTCGCGCACGGTCCCCGGGAAGAGGTACGACTCCTGGGGGACCACCCCGAGCCGGTGGCGGTACGCCGTGAGGTCGAGGTCGCGCAGGTCCTCGCCGTCGGCGGTGACCCGGCCCGAGGTCGGGTCGTAGAACCGGGCGACCAGCTTGACCAGGGTGGACTTGCCCGCCCCGGTCTCGCCGACGAAGGCGACGGTCTGGCCCGCGGGTATCCGCAGGCTGATGCCGCCCAGGGCCTCGCCCTTGGCGCCGCGCTCCTCGGCCGTGCCGTACTGGAACCGGACGTCCTCGAAGGCGATCTCGCCGCGCAGGGCGGGCACCGGGCGCGGCTCGGCGGGCAGCGGCGTGGTGGTCGGCTCGCGCAGCAGCCCCTGGATCCGGCCGAGCGAGACGGTGGCCTGCTGGTAGCCGTCGAAGACCTGGGAGAGCTGCTGGACGGGAGCGAAGAACAGGTCGATGTAGAGCAGGTACGCGACCAGCGCGCCGGTGGTCAGCGTGCCCGCCCCGACCCGGCCCGCGCCGACGATCAGCACGGCGGCCGCGGCGACCGAGGACAGCAGCTGGACGAAGGGGAAGTAGACCGATATCAGCCACTGCCCGCGGACCCGGGCCTCGCGGTAGGAGTGGCTGCGCTCGGCGAACCGCTCGGCGCCGACGCCCTCGCGGCGGAACGCCTGGACGATGCGCAGCCCCGCCACGGACTCCTGGAGGTCGGCGTTGACCAGGCTGACCCGGTCGCGGGCCAGCTCGTACGCCGCCACGGACTTGCGGCGGAAGACCACGGTCCCGATCACCAGCAGCGGCAGGGTCGCGAACACGATCAGGGCCAGCTCGACGTCGAGGACCAGGAGGGCGACGAGGATGCCGAGGAAGGTGAAGACGGAGACGACGGCGGTGACCAGACCGGTCTGCAGGAAGCTGGAGAGGGCGTCCACGTCCGTGGTCATCCGGGTCATGATCTTGCCGGTCAGCTCGCGCTCGTAGAAGTCGAGGCCGAGCCGCTGGAGCTGGGCGAAGATCTTGACGCGCAGGGCGTAGAGCACGCGCTCGCCGGTGCGCCCGGTCATCCGGGTCTCGGCGAACTGCGCGGCCCACTGGGTGAGGACCACGGCCAGGGCCAGGCCCGCGGCGACCCAGACGGCGCCGAGCGCGAGCCGCTCGACGCCCTGGTCGATGCCGTGCCGGATCAGGATCGGCAGCAGCAGACCGGCGCCCGCGTCCAGGGCGACCAGGCCGAGGCTGATGGCGAGCGGCGCCCAGAAGCCGCGGAGCAGGTGGCGCAGGCCGTAGCTCTGCTCGGCGCCGGCGGCGCGGGCCTCGTCCACGTCGGGGGTGTCGTCGGCCGGGGGCAGCGCGGCGACCTGGGCGAGGAGTTCGGGGGTGGCCGGCATCCCGGCGACGGCTCCGGCCATGGAGTGAGCGGCTCCGGGCGCGCCGGGGGCGCCGCTCGCGGCGGCGGGCCCCTTCGCCCCGTCGGCCTCCTCCTGGCGGCGCCACAGCTCGGGGGTGACCCCGTCGGCGACCCGGCGCTTGGCGCCGACCTGCTCGGAGTCGATCTCCGCTTCGAGCTCCAGGTCCCGTTCGAGATCGCGCTCCAGGTCGCGCTCGAGGTCGTGTTCCAGGCCGGCGATGACCGTGGCCGCCTCCGACGTGCGGGGCGATCCGGCGCCGAGCGCGTCGGGGTCGGTGAGCAGCCGCCGGTAGAGCGCGGACCTGCCCTCCAGTTCCTCGTGCGTGCCGACGTCGGAGAGCCGCCCCTGGTCGAGTACGGCGATCCGGTCGGCCAGCGCGAGGGTGGAGCGGCGGTGGGCGATCAGCAGGGTGGTGCGGCCCGCCATGACGGAGCGCAGCGCCTCGTGGATCTCGTGCTCGACGCGGGCGTCGACGGCCGAGGTTGCGTCGTCGAGGAGCAGCAGCCGGGGGTCGGTGAGGATGGCGCGGGCGAGCGCGATGCGCTGGCGCTGGCCGCCGGAGAGGGTGAGGCCCTGCTCGCCGACCTTGGTGTCGTACCCGGCGGGCAGGTCCGCGATGAACCCCTCGGCCTGGGCGGCGCGGGCGGCGGCCTCGACCTGTGCGTCGGTGGCGCCGGGGTTCCCGTACGCGATGTTGGAGCGGATGGTGTCGGAGAAGAGGAACGAGTCCTCGGGCACGAGCCCGATCGCGGCGCGCAGCGAGTCGTAGGTCAGCTCGCGGACGTCGTGGCCGCCGACGCGGACGGCGCCGCGGTCGGCGTCGTAGAAGCGGGGCAGGAGCAGCGAGACGGTGGACTTGCCGCTGCCGGAGGCGCCGACGACGGCGACGGTCTCGCCCGCGGCGACGGAGAGGGAGAACCCGTCGAGCACGGGCCGCTCGGGGTCGTAGCCGAAGACGACGTCGTCGAACTCGACGGTCGCGGGCGCGTCGGCGGGCAGCGCGTGCGTGCCCTCCTCGATGACGGGCTCGGTGTCGATGAGCTCCAGGACGCGCTCGACGCCCGCGCGGGCCTGCTGGCCGACGGTCAGCACCATGGCGAGCATCCGGACGGGGCCGACGAGCTGGGCGAGGTAGGTGGAGAAGGCGACGAAGGTGCCGAGGGTGACCTGGCCCTTGGTGGCCATCCAGCCGCCGAGGGCCAGCATCGCGACCTGCCCGAGGGCGGGGACGGCCTGCAGGGCGGGGGTGTAGCGCGAGTTCAGCCGGATGGCGCGCAGCCGGCCGGCGAAGAGCCGACCGCCGGCCTCGCGGAGCTTGCCGGTCTCCTGCTCCTCCTGGCCGAAGCCCTTCACGACGCGTACGCCGGTCACGGCGCCGTCGACGACGGTGGCGACGGCGGCGGCCTGGCCTTGGGCGTACCAGGTGGCGGGGAAGAGCTTCTTGCGGCTGCGCTTGGCGATGAACCACAGGGCCGGGGCCATCAGCACCGCGACGAGGGTCAGGACCGGGGACAGCCAGAGCATGATGGCGAGGGATATCCCGAAGAGCAGGAAGTTCCCGATGGTCATGGGGAGCATGAACAGCAGCCCCTGGATGAGCTGCAGGTCGCTGGTGGCCCGGCCGACGACCTGGCCGGTGGACAGCTCGCCCTGGCGTCGGCCGTCGAGGCGGGTGATGGTGGCGAACATGTCGGTGCGCAGGTCGTGCTGTACGTCGAGGGCGAGCCGGCCGCCGTAGTACCTGCGTATGTAGGTCAGCGCGTACACGAGGACCGCGGCGCCTATGAGCATCCCGGCCCAGGGGCCCATGGGCTTGCTCTTGTTCCCGATGACGTCGTCGATGATCACCTTGGTGACCAGCGGCACGAGGGCCATGACGGCCATCCCGCCCAGCGAGGACCCGAGGGCGAGCAGCACGTTGGCCTTGTAGCGCCAGGTGTATCCGGTCAGCCGCCTGCCCCAGCCGCCCTGTTTCTCCGCTGCCGCCGCCACGTGATGCCTCCCCGTCCGTCCTGCCTGCCCTGCCGCAAGCCCCAACGCCCCGACCGGCGGATTTCATCCCGCCGCAACAATCGAACCGGCTTCCGGGCCGGGGCGCCTGCCGGCTGGGCCGTTCCGGGGGCCCGGGGCAGCGGGTGGCCGATGGCCCCTGCGGGCCCTTGCCTCCGGCGGCGCCTCAAACGCCGGCGAGGCTGGATCTGCCTCGGCTGGTCCGCCCGTGCGGCGGCGTGGTCGCTGCCCTCGTCGCAGGGGCGGCACTCGCCGGCGTTCGAGGCGCCCCCGGAGGCAAGAACCACGGACACGTTCCCCCACCGGCAGACCAGCCCGGCACAAGCAGCCTCGCCGGCGTTTGAGGCGCCGCCAGAGGCAAGGACCACGGACACGTTCCCCCACCGGCAGACCAGCCCGGCACAAGCAGCCTCGCCGGCGTTTGAGGCGCCGCCGGAGGCAAGGACCACGGACACGTTCCCGCTCCGGCAGATCAGGACCACCGGCGTCCCGGCCGCCAGACCGAGCGGGTCCGGCTCGCCCGCTGCGACGGCCTCGTGCGGGTGGTGGTGTCCGGACGCCGGTCCCGCCCCCGTCCTGGCCGCGCGGGCGGCCGGGGTACACGAGGAGCGCGGCCGGGGGCTCGCCATCGTCGCCGCGCTCGCCGTCCGGGCCGAGGTGGCCGCCGTCAGGCCAGGTGCGTCGGGGTGAACATCTTCAACGTGGCCGGGAGGACCAGGACCGAGGGGCCCGGGGTGGACAGGGACTTCTTCAGGTCCTCGCGCAGGGTGGCCGGGGTGGTCGTGGCCGCCGGGACGCCGAAGGACTCGGCCAGGGCGACGAAGTCGGGGCGGGTGAGGTCGGTGCCCGTGGCGCGGCCGTCGAAGGCGTCCGTCATGTACGCGCGCAGGATCCCGTAGCCGCCGTCGTCCACGATCAGCCAGGTCACGTCCAGGTCGTACTGGCGGGCCGTGGCCAGCTCCGCCAGGGAGTACATCGCCCCGCCGTCGCCCGAGACGGCCAGGACCGGGGTGTCCGGCTCGGCCACGCAGGCGCCGAGGGCCGCCGGGAACGCGTAGCCGAGGCCGCCCGCGCCCTGGGCCGAGTGCATGGTGTTCGGGTGCTTCGGGTCGAAGGCGGACCAGGCCCAGTACGCCAGGATCGTCATGTCCCAGAAGGACGGCGAGCGCGGCGGCAGGGCCGACCTGATGGAGGTCAGCAGGGACCGCTCCAGGGCCACGTCCTGGGTGGACAGCCGGTCCGCGACGGCGGCCAGCACCGAGCGGACGCGCTCGGGCGCCGACGGGTCGGGGCGCGCGGCGACCGTCTCCAGCAGGGCCTGGAGGGCGAGGCGCGCATCCGCGTGGATGCCGAGGCCCGCGTGGTTGGACTCCAGCTTCCCGAGGTCGGCCTCGATCTGTACGACCCGTCCCTCCGGGAAGAACGTGTGGTAGTTCGAGGAGAGTTCCCCCAGGCCCGAACCCACCACCAGCAGGACGTCCGCGTCCTCCAGGAAGTCCGTCATGTGACGGTCCTCCAGCCAGGACTGGAGCGAGAGCGGGTGCGTCCAGGGGAAGGCGCCCTTGCCGCCGAAGGTGGTGACGACCGGGGCGTTCAGGCGTTCGGCCAGCTCGCGCAGCTTCTTCGAGGCGTCGGAGCGGACCACCCCGCCGCCCGCGATGATCACCGGCCGCTCGGCGCGCTCCAGCCAGTGGGCGGCGAGCGCCGTCAGCTCAGGGCGCGGGGCGAGTTCGTGCGGGGTCGCGTCCACGCCCGTGACCTGCGGGATAAAGGTCTCCGCGCGCAGAACGTCCTCGGGGATCTCCACCCAGACCGGGCCGTGCGGGGCGCTCAGCGCCGACTCCCAGGCTTCCGCGATCACGGAGGGGATCTGGGACGGCGTACGGGCGACGTGCACGGACTTGACCACGTCCCGGAACGAGGCCGCCTGGTCCCGCAGCTCGTGCAGGTGCCCGCGCCGCCCGCCGCCCAGGCCCGCGCTCGGCACCTGCGAGGCGATCGCGAGGACCGGTGCGGAGGCGGCGGCCGCCTCCGCCAGGGCGGGCAGGGCGGTCAGCGCTCCCGGCCCGGTGGAGAGCAGCAGCGGCACCGCCTCGCCCGTGAGGCGGCCGTACGCGTCCGCCGCGAACCCGGCGTTGTTCTCGACCCGGAGCCCGATCAGCCGCAGGTCGGAGCGCCCGACGGCGTCGAAGATCCCGAGCGCGTGCTGGCCGGGCAGCCCGAAGACGGTGGTCGCGCCGAGCGAACGCAGCGTTTCCACGACCAGGTCCCCGCCCGTGCGCCCGGGCGGCGGGGCCAGGGCGGCCGCCGTCTGGGCCGCGGTGGGACGGAGTACCAGGTCGTGGTCGTGCGTCACGTGCGCTTACTCACCCTTCGGGTTCGTTTTCGCCGCCGCGCGGTGCTTATCGACCCTGCCTGGCGGCGGAGATCTGACGGCTCATGATCGTGGTCAGCTCGTACGCGGTGTGCGAGGCCGCGACCGAGGTGATCTCCGCGTGATCGTACGCCGGGGCCACCTCGACCACGTCGGCCGAAACCAGGTTGCAGGACGACAGGCCGCGGATGATCTCCAGCAGCTCGCGGGAGGTCATGCCACCCGCCTCGGGGGTGCCGGTGCCGGGCGCGTGCGCCGGGTCCAGGACGTCGATGTCGATGGAGATGTACAGCGGGCGGTCGCCGATGCGCTGGCGCAGCTGGTCGGCCACCTCGTCGGCGCCGCGGCGGTAGACGTCCGCCGAGGTGACGATGCCGAAGCCCATCTTGGCGTCGTCGTCCAGGTCCTGCTTGCCGTAGAGCGGGCCGCGGGTGCCGACGTGGGAGAGCGCCTCGGTGTCGAGGATGCCCTCCTCGACGGCCCGGCGGAACGGCGTGCCGTGCGTGTACTCGGCGCCGAAGTACGTGTCCCAGGTGTCCAGGTGCGCGTCGAAGTGGAGCAGGGCGACCGGGCCGTGCTTCTTCGCCACCGAGCGCAGCAGCGGCAGCGCGATGGTGTGGTCGCCGCCGAGGGTCATCAGTCGGGAGCCGTTGCCGATCAGCTCGTCGGCCGCGGCCTCGATCGTGTCGACGGCCTCGTTGATGTTGAAGGGGTTGGCGGCGATGTCACCGGCGTCGGCGACCTGCGCGAGGGCGAAGGGGGAGGCGTCCTGCGCCGGGTTGTACGGGCGCAGCAGGCGGGAGGCCTCGCGGATGGCGTTGCCGCCGAAGCGGGCGCCGGGGCGGTAGGAGACACCGGAGTCGAAGGGCACGCCGACGACGGCGACGTCCGCCTTGCCGCCGACCTCGTCGAGGCGGGGCAGCCGGGCGAAGGTCGCGGGGCCCGCGTAGCGCGGGATGCGGGAGGAGTCGACGGGGCCGCGCGGCTGCGTGCTCATGGGGGGTGCCCTTCCTGAAGGTCCTGGGTCCTGGGTCCTGGGTCCCGGGTCGTGCGAGTGCGGTGCTTCGAGCGTAAACGGACACCCGGGGCGCGCGAAGTGTACGTTCTATCCATCAAGCATCCCTGATGTGTACGGAGTATCCATGGAAGCGCCGCCCACTCCGCCGGTCCCGCTCGGCGCGCTGCTGCCGGAGCGGGAGCTGCGGCTGCGCCACCTCGCCGGGCCCGCCGCGGCCGAGGTGCACGGGGTGCACGCCTCCGAGATGGCCGACCCCTCCCCGTACCTGCTGGGCGGCGAGCTGCTGCTCACCGCGGGCGCCGCGCTGGAGGACCCCGACGCGTACGTCGCCCGGCTCGCCCGCGCCGGCACGGCGGCCCTCGGCTTCGGCGTGACCCCGGTGCACGCGGAGGTGCCGCCCGCGCTGGTCGAGGCCTGCGCCGCGCACGGGCTGCCGCTGCTGGAGGTGCCCGCCGGGACCCCGTTCACGGCGGTCGCCCGCGCCGTGTGGCGGCTGATGGCGCGGGCCCGTACCCGCGAGCTGAGCCGGATCACCGAGGCCCAGCAGGCGCTGGCCGCCGCCGCGGCCCGGCCCGATCCGGTCGCGGCCGTACTGTCCCGGCTGGCCGGCGTCCTGGACGGACACGCCGTCCTGGTGACCGCCGAGGGGGTCCGCGAGGCGGCGGGCCGCCCCGCGCCGCCGGGGGTGCTCGCGGCCCTGACCGCGCTGGCCGCCCGCGTCGCGGGGAGCGGCCCCGGGGCCCCCGGGCCCGCCGCCGCCACCGCGACCGACACTCACGAGGGGCTGCACCTCGCGGTGCACGCCCTGGGCCGCCCGGGGTCGGCGCCCGGGTCCGCGCTCGTACCGGTCCTCGCGCTGGCCGCGCCCGGCCGGGCCGCCGGGGACCACACCATCGCCTCGGTGGCGGCCGTACTGCTGACACTGCTGACCGCGCACCGGCCGCCGGGCCCGGAGGCGGCCGCCCTGACCCGGCTGCTGCTCGACGGGGATCCGGGCGGGGCGCTGGCGCCGGGGCCCTGGTACGCCGTCCACGCCCGCGGGGCCGGGGATCCGCAGGGGCTCGCGGCGGCCCTGGGCACGGTCCTGCTGGACCCGCGCGAGGACGGCGTACGTCTGCTCACCGACCGGGACCCGGCCCCGCAGCCCGGCTGGCGGCTCGGGGTCGGGGCGCCCGCCGGGCCGACGGGGCTGCGGACCGCCGGAGCCCAGGCCCGGCGGGCGCTGGAGCGCGCCGAGGCGGCCCGCGTCCCGCTGGCCCGGCACACCCCGGGCGGCATCGGCGGCCTGCTCGACCCGGCGGAGGCCCGCGCGCACGCCGAGGCCCTGCTCGCCCCGCTGAACCCGGCGCACGCGGACACCCTGCGCGCCTGGCTGGCCCACCACGGCAGCTGGGACCGCAGCGCGGCCGCCCTCGGGGTCCACCGCAACACCGTCCGCCAGCGCGTCGCCCGCTGCGGGGTCCTCCTCGCGGCCGATCTGGACGACCCGGACACCCGGATGGAGCTGTGGTTCGCGCTCCGGCACGCGGGGGCGGACGGCTGAGGCGGCGGAGCCGCGGGGCACGTGGGGGCGACAAGCGGCGCGCCGCGGGCGAGGCTGGGCACATGAACCGACCGGACAGCGCCCCGCAGCCGCCGGGGTGGGAACAGCGCCAGCCCCAGGGTGACCCGTCGCAGGGCGGGGCCCCGCCCCTCCCCCGCAAGCGCCGCCGCTGGCCGTGGGTGCTGCTCGGGGTCCTCCTGCTGCTGCTCGGCGGCTGCGCGGCCCTCTTCGGCGTCTTCGTCCACGAGGTGTCCCAGGAGGCCGGGCGGCCCGCCCGGATCGCGTACGCGGCGACGGGCAGGGCCTCCGGCGTGACCATCTCCTATTCGAGCTGGCACAACGGGAACGTGTCCACGAGCCAGGTCAACGGCCGGACCCTGCCGTGGACGAAGGAGATCACCACGAAGGGCTACGTCAAGGGCGGCTCGCTCATCGTCACGCTGGGCGCGCAGGGCGGCGCCGCCGCCTGCTCGGTGACGGTGGACGACGGTCCGCCCGTCACGGCGAGCGCCGTGGGCCCCTTCGCCTCGGCGGTGTGCAGCGGATTCTGAGGAAGAACCGCACCGCGGAGCGTGCCCGGCATCACCCGGCACCACTCTGGACAGCGGGGACAACTCACCGGTAACTTAATCTGAGCAAGCGCTTAGCCATAGGCGGCGGACCGCCGCGACCGAAGGGAGCCGGCCCGTGCGCCGTACCGTTTTTGACGAGGACCACGAGGCGTTCCGCGAGACGATCCGCGCCTTCATCGAGGCCGAGGTCGTCCCGGTCTACGACGAGTGGTTCGCGGCCGGTCAGGCGCCGCGCGACTTCTACTACAAGCTCGGCGAGCTGGGCGTCTTCGGCATCAACGTGCCCGAGGAGTTCGGCGGCGCGGGCCTGGACACCCACAAGTTCGAGGCCGTCCTCTACGAGGAGACCTCCCGCGCGGGCGTGAACTTCGGCGGCTCCGGCGTGCACGTGCTGCTCGCCCTGCCCTACATCAAGATGCTCTCCACGGACGAGCAGAAGAAGCGCTACCTGCCGAAGTTCGTCACCGGCGAGGAGATGTGGGCCCTCGCGATGACCGAGCCGGGCACCGGCTCCGACGTCGCGGGCATGAAGACCACCGCCAAGCTCTCCGAGGACGGCACGCACTACGTCCTCAACGGCTCCAAGACCTTCATCACCGGTGGCGTCCACGCCGACCGCGTGATCGTCTGCGCCCGCACCTCCTCCCCGCGCGAGGACGACCGCCGCTTCGGCATCTCCCTCTTCGCCGTGGACACCAAGTCCGAGGGCTACTCGATCGGCCGCAAGCTCGACAAGCTGGGCCTGCGCACCTCCGACACCGCCGAGCTGGCGTTCGTCGACGTGAAGGTCCCGGTCGAGGACCTCATGGGCGAGGAGAACAAGGGCTTCTACTACCTCGGCGCCAACCTGCCGTCCGAGCGCTGGGGCATCGCCTTCGGCGCGTACGCCCAGGCCAAGGCCGCCGTCCGGTTCGCCCAGCAGTACGTGACGGACCGCACCGTCTTCGGCAAGCCGGTCGCGCACTTCCAGAACACCAAGTTCGAACTGGCCTCCTGCCAGGCCGAGGTGGACGCCGCCGAGGCCGTCGCCGACCGCGCGCTGGAGGCCCTGGACGCCGGTGAGCTGACCGCCGCCGAGGCCGCGTCCGCGAAGCTGTTCTGCACCGAGGTCGCGCACCGCGTGATCGACAAGTGCCTCCAGCTGCACGGCGGTTACGGCTACATGAACGAGTACCCGATCGCCCGCCTGTACGCCGACAACCGCGTGAACCGCATCTACGGCGGCACCAGCGAGGTCATGAAGTCGATCATCGCCAAGTCGATGGGCCTGTAAGGGTCCGTCGGGACGAGGGACTTACCCTTCCCCTCATGAACGAGGCACTGACGACGCTCCTCGATCTGCTCGACCTGGAGCAGATCGAGGAGAACATCTTCCGCGGTACCAGCCGTTCGGCGCTGGTACCGCGGGTCTTCGGCGGTCAGGTCGCGGCCCAGGCCCTGGTCGCGGCCGGCCGTACCGTGCCCGATGACCGCACCGCGCATTCGCTGCACTCGTACTTCCTGCGCGCCGGTGACCCCGGCGCGCCGATCGTGTACTCCGTCGACCGGATCCGCGACGGGCGCTCCTTCACCACGCGCCGCGTCGTCGCCGTCCAGCACGGACAGCCGATCTTCCACCTCTCCGCGTCCTTCCAGGTGTACGAGGACGGCCTCGACCACCAGGCCGCGATGCCGGACGCACCCGATCCGGAGACCCTGCCGACGGCCGCCGAGTCCCTCCCCCTGTACCGCGACGTCTTCCGCGACCCGGGCACGGTCGAGCGGCTGATCGACGCGCGGGGCGCGGTGGACCTGCGGTACGCGACGGTCCCGCCGTGGGGCAGCGTCGGCGAGCCGGTCGAGCCGCGCTCGCAGGTGTGGTTCCGCACCGCGGGCAAGCTGGAGAGCGACGACCCGCTGCTGCACACCTGCCTGGCCACCTACGTCTCGGACATGACGCTGCTCGACTCGGTGCTGCTCGCCCACGGGCGGGGCGGCTGGGCCGTGGGCGACGTGGTGGGCGCCTCGCTGGACCACGCGATGTGGTTCCACCGGCCGTTCCGCGCGGACGAGTGGCTGCTGTACGACCAGGAGTCCCCCTCGGCCGCCGCCGGGCGGGGCCTCGGCCAGGCCAGGATCTGGACCCAGGACGGGCGGCTCGCCGTCACCGTCATCCAGGAGGGCGTGGTGCGCGTCCCGCGCGCGTAGCCGGGGCGGCCGTCGTACGGTCGGCTCATGTCGAGCAGTGGTGACGAGAGCGTCGGTACGGTCGTCGTGGCGGTGGTCACCAATCTGGGGATCGCGGCGGCGAAAGCGGTCGGCGGGATCGTCAGCGGATCCAGCGCGATGCTGTCGGAGGCCGCGCACTCGGTGGCCGATACGGTGACCGAGGTCCTGCTGCTGGCCTCGCTCAAGCGCAGCGCGAAGCCCGCGGACGAGGCGCATCCGCTGGGGTACGGGCCGGAGCGGTACATCTGGGCGCTGCTGGCCTCCATCGCGACCTTCGTCGGCGGCGCGGTGTTCGCGGTGTACGACGGGATCCACACGCTGGTGCACGGGGAGGACCTGGGGAATCCGGCCCTGTCGTACGTCATCCTCGCGGTCGCCTTCGTCCTGGAGGGGTACTCGCTGCTGGTCGCCTGGCGGCAGATGAAGGGCGAGGCGGCGCGGATGCGGGCGCCGCTGGGGCTGTACGTGAAGCACACCCCGGACACGGCGGTGAAGGCGGTCCTGCTGGAGAACATCGCCGCGCTGATCGGGCTCGTCCTGGCGGCCGGGGGCCTGCTGGGCGGGCAGCTGACCGGGTCCGGGGCGTACGACGGGATCGCGTCGCTGCTGATCGGGGTGCTGCTGGTGGGGGTGGCGTGGGAGCTGGGGCGCTCGAACGCGCGGTACCTGGTCGGGCGGCCGCTGCCGACGGCCCTTCGGGCGGAGGTGCGGGAGGAGTTGCTGTCGGTGCCGCACATCGAGGCGGTTCTGGAGCTCACCACGCTGGTGCAGGGGCCGGACGAGGTGCTGATCGCGGCGAAGGTCGACTTCCACGATCTGGCGTCGGCGCGGCAGGTGGAGGCGGCGTGCGAGGACGCGGAGGCGCAGCTGCGGGAGCGGTGGCCCGCGGTGCGGCGGGTCTACCTGGACCCGACCCCGTCGCCGCCACCGGAACCCCCCTGACGGGCCCCCGCCACGCCGGCGCGGCGACACTTCGCCCCTGTGCGTGCCTCCGGCGGCGCCTCAAACGCCGGCGAGGCTGACTTGCGCCGCACCCGGCCGGATGGGGCCACGCCCGGTCCGCCGGTGCGGCGACGCTTCCCGCCTCCGGCGGCGCCTCAAACGCCGGCGAGGCTGACTTGCGCCGCACCCGGCCGCCAGTGCCGAGCCGGGTTGGGCCGCGCCCGGCGCCCGGCTCGGGGCTGAGGTGCGGCCCGGTCGGCGGGCCGTCGCCGCCGGAGCTGATTCCAGCCTCGCCGGCGTTTGAGGCGCCGCCGGAGGCAAGGGGCGTAGCGTGCACGCGCCGCACCACCAGCCCCGCCGGCGTTTGAGGCGCCCGCCGGGGGCGAGGGAGGGGGTTACGACCCGCCCGGGGATTTCAGTTTGGACCAGATCGACTGCAGGGCGGCTATGTCCGCGTCGTCCAGACGGTCATCGAAGGCTTCGGCCAAGGCCTCACGCCGCGTCGCATCGGCTTCCGCGAAGGCCCGCCTCCCCGCCCCGGTCAGCGCGATCCGCACCGAGCGCGCGTCCGTCGGGGACGGGACCCGCTCGACCAGGCCGCGGGCCTGGAGGGAATCGGCGACCCGCGAGACCTGGCTCCGGCTGAGCAGCGTGCGGGCACCCAGCTCGGACGGCGCGACCGGCTCCCGCTGGGCGTTCAGCCACAGCATCACCTCGAACCACGACAACGGCAGGTCGTGGCGGCGCACGAGGGCCTGGTCCACCCGGGCGGTGAGGGTGGTCCCGGCCCAGACCAGGCCGTAGAAGGCGTGGTCGCGGGGGGTGAGCCCGCCCATGCTGAGTTCGTTGTGCGCCATGGGGGCAGGGTACCGGGTTGCGTGCACGCACACACATCGATAATGTGTGTGTGCACGCACCGATACGCCCCGCAGCTACCCCCGGAGACCCCCATGACCCGCACCAGGACCGTCCTCATCACCGGCACCTCCACCGGCATCGGCCTCGCCGCCGCCGTCGCCACGGCCCGCGCGGGCTGGCACACGGTCGCCACCATGCGGAACACCGCCAAGGCCGACGCCCTGCTCAAGGCCGCCGCCGAGGCGGGCGTCGCCGATCTGGTCCAGGTCAAGCGGCTGGACGTGACCGACCCCCGGTCAGTCGCCGACTGCGTCGCGGAGGTCGTCGCCGAGCACGGCGGGCTGGACGCCGTCGTCAACAACGCGGGCGCCGGGTACGTCGGCACCATCGAGCAGCACGGCATGGAGCCGGTGCGCACCGCGATGGAGGTCAACTACTTCGGCGTCGTCGAGCTCACCAAGGCCGCGCTCCCCCACCTGCGCGCCTCCCGCGGCCGGGTCATCACCGTGACCAGCGTCGGCGGCGTGGTCGGCCAGCCGTTCAACGAGGCGTACTGCGCGGCCAAGTTCGCCGTCGAGGGGTTCATGGAGTCGCTCGCACCCGTCGCCGCGACGACCGGGGTCCAGGTCTCCGTCGTCGAACCGGGCGCGGTGGCCAGCGAGTTCGTCGCCAGCATCCAGCTCGACGTACCGGCCCTGCTCGCCGCCGCCGGGCCCTACGCCCCCGCGCTCCAGGCCTACATCACGCGCACGACGCAGTCCTTCGGCAGCGCCCAGACCTCGGCCGAGGCCGCGGCCCCGATCGTCGAGGCGCTGACCGCCGAGACGATGCCGTTCCGCATCCAGACCTCCGACTGGGCCCGCGATTTCGTCGCCACGAAGCTGGCCGACCTCGACGGCTCCGCGGTCCAGGGCCTCACCTCGGCCTGGCTCGCCTGACCCACCGGATGGCCGGACGCCGACGCGTCAGGCCAGCCCCGCCGCGTCCAGCAGGTACGCCACCAGCGGGTCGTAGTACCGCGGGTCCCGCACGTGGTCGTCCAGCGGCACCGCCACCTGGAGGGTCCCCTCGGCCTCGCCGAGGAAGAG
Source organism: Streptomyces sp. NPDC002138 (assembly GCF_040296485.1). Lineage (NCBI taxonomy): Bacteria > Bacillati > Actinomycetota > Actinomycetes > Kitasatosporales > Streptomycetaceae > Streptomyces > Streptomyces sp. NPDC002138. The sequence continues at coordinate 55,204 of NZ_JBEOXE010000017.1, forward strand.
CGCGGGGTCGTTGCAGTCGGCGTACCCCACCGCGTCCAGGCCCCGCTGGGCCGCGCACCCCGCCCATCCGTGGTCCGCGACGACCAGGTCCGGCAGGGCGCGCCCCTCGGCGGCCAGCCCGTCCAGGATCGCGGCCATCGGGTTCGGCGAATGGGTGTGCCACAGGGTCGCCCCCCGCTCCAGCACCGCCACGTCCGCGAACTGCCACACCGAGCCCTCGTCGGCGGTCAGCCCGGCCGGGATCACCACGATCTCGCAGCCGGCCGCCCGCAGGGCCGCCGCCGTGGCGCGGTGCACGTCGAGCAGCCCGCCCGGGTGCCCGGTCGCGAACAGCACCCGCTGCTGGTCGAGGGCGGCCTTGCGCAGCCGCGCCGCCATCCGGTCGAGCGCGTCCAGGGTCAGCTCGGGGTCGATGGTGTCCTGGCCGTGGAGCAGCGCCGGGTCGTCGTCGACCCCGCAGCGCTCGGCCATCACCGCGAGGACGTCCTGTTCGTCCGTCCAGCGGTCGCCCAGCTCCAGGCCCAGCCAGAAGTGGCGGTCGCCGTTGGCGAGCTTGCGGTAGTGGGAAAGGTTGTTCTCGCGCGGCGTGGCGACCTGTCCCGCGATCCGTGTACGGACCAGGTGATCGATGAGTTCGGCGCGACTGGGTACGGACGTCTCTATCGGCATGGGGGCCATTCTGCCGCCGGAGGACCGGACGCGTCCGTTCCGTCCCGCCCAGCGAACTCTGCGCACCCACTTCGGCGCGGCCCACCCGCTCACCCCGACAGCGCCCCGAACGCCCCGTGCGCCACCCGCCGCAGCAGCGACTCGGTGGCCTCGCGGCCCAGCGGCCCCAGGTGCGGGGTCGAGTTCAGCAGTCCGAAGACGGCGTGGACGCAGATCCGCACCTCCGTCTGCGGCACCAGGGGGTGCAGTTCCCGTACGACCTCGACCCACAGCTCCACGTACTGCCGCTGGAGCTGGCGCACGAGCTTGCGGTCGGCCTCCCGCAGCCTGTCCAGCTCGCGGTCGTGGACGGTGATCAGCGCGCGGTCGTCGAGGGCGAAGTCGATGTGCCCGTCGATCAGCGAGGCCAGCACGGAGCCGGGGTCGCCGGCCTCGGCCTCCGCCACCCGGCGGCGGCCGCCGGTCAGCAGCCGCTCGCTGATCCCGACGAGCAGCTCGGCGAGCATGGCGTCCTTGCCCGCGAAGTGCCGGTACAGGCCGGGGCCGCTGATGCCCACCGCGGCCCCTATCTCATCCACGCCGACCCCGTGGAATCCACGCTCGGCGAAAAGACGAGCGGCCTCGTTGAGGATCTGCTCGCGACGGGTGGGGGCGGCCGCTCTGGTGCTCATGGGAATCCATTCTAGACAGGGCCGTTAGCGGTCGTTAACCTATGGCGCGTAAGGCGTTAACGCTCATTAACCGAGCAAGGGAGCTCGAGCGATGCAGCAGGCACCAGTGCTGACGACCGCCGCCGATCCGGCGTCCGAGGCCTGGCGGACCAACGAGGCCGCCCACCACGAGCTGACCGAGGGGCTGCGGGCCCGGCTCGACGCCGCCCGCCTCGGCGGCGGTGAGAAGGCCCGCGCCCGCCACACCGCCCGCGGGAAGCTCCTGCCGCGCGAGCGGGTGGACGCGCTCCTCGACCCCGGTTCGCCGTTCCTGGAGCTGGCCCCGCTGGCCGCCGAGGACATGTACGGGGGCGCCGCGCCCGCCGCCGGGGTGATCGCGGGCATCGGCCGGGTCAGCGGCCGCGAGTGCGTGATCGTGGCGAACGACGCCACCGTCAAGGGCGGCACGTACTACCCGATGACCGTCAAGAAGCACCTGCGCGCCCAGGAGGTGGCCCTGGAGAACCGTCTCCCCTGCCTCTACCTGGTCGACTCCGGCGGCGCCTTCCTGCCCATGCAGGACGAGGTCTTCCCCGACCGCGAGCACTTCGGCCGGATCTTCTACAACCAGGCGCGCATGTCGGGCGCCGGCATCCCGCAGATCGCCGCCGTCCTCGGCTCCTGCACCGCGGGCGGGGCGTACGTACCCGCGATGAGCGACGAGGCCGTCATCGTGCGCGGCCAGGGCACCATCTTCCTCGGCGGCCCGCCGCTGGTGAAGGCCGCCACCGGCGAGGTCGTCACGGCCGAGGAGCTGGGCGGCGGCGAGGTCCACTCGCGGATCTCCGGCGTCACCGACCACCTGGCCGAGGACGACGCGCACGCGCTGCGGATCGTCCGCAACATCGTGGCCACGCTCCCGCAGAAGGCCGCGCCGCCGTGGTCGGTGGAGGCTCCCGAGGAGCCGAAGGTGGATCCGTACGGCCTGTACGGCGCGGTCCCCGTCGACTCCCGCACGCCGTACGACGCCCGCGAGATCATCGCCCGCGTCGTGGACGGCTCCCGCTTCCAGGAGTTCAAGGCCGAGTTCGGGCAGACCCTGGTCACCGGCTTCGCCCGGATCCACGGCCACCCCGTCGGCATCGTCGCCAACAACGGCATCCTGTTCTCCGAATCCGCCCAGAAGGGCGCGCACTTCATCGAGCTGTGCGACCAGCGCGGGATCCCGCTCCTCTTCCTCCAGAACATCTCGGGCTTCATGGTCGGCCGGGACTACGAGGCGGGCGGCATCGCCAAGCACGGCGCGAAGATGGTCACGGCCGTCGCCTGCACCCGGGTCCCCAAGCTGACCGTGGTCGTCGGCGGCTCGTACGGCGCGGGCAACTACTCGATGTGCGGCCGGGCCTACAGCCCCCGCTTCCTGTGGATGTGGCCCAACGCCAAGATCTCGGTCATGGGCGGCGAGCAGGCCGCCTCGGTGCTGGCGACCGTCAAGCGCGACCAGATCGAGGGCGCGGGCCAGGAGTGGCCCGCCGACGACGAGGACGCCTTCAAGGCCCCGATCCGCGCGCAGTACGAGGAGCAGGGCAACGCCTACTACGCCACCGCGCGGCTGTGGGACGACGGGGTCATCGACCCGCTGGAGACCCGGCAGGTGCTCGGTCTCGCCCTGACCGCCTGTGCCAACGCGCCCCTGGCCGACTCGGCTTTCGGCATCTTCCGGATGTGATGTGTGACGTGAGGACCTCTTCGATGTTCAGCACTGTTCTGGTGGCCAACCGGGGCGAGATCGCGGTCCGGGTCATCCGCACCCTCCGGGAGCTGGGCGTGCGCTCGGTCGCCGTGTTCAGCGACGCGGACGCCGACGCCCGGCACGTACGGGAGGCCGACACGGCCGTCCGGATCGGCCCGGCGGCGGCCGCCGAGAGCTACCTGTCGGTGGAGCGGCTGATCGACGCCGCCCGCCGCACCGGCGCCGAGGCCGTCCACCCCGGGTACGGCTTCCTCGCCGAGAACGCCGCCTTCGCCGCGGCCTGCGCCGAGGCGGGCCTCGCCTTCATCGGCCCGCCCGCCACCGCCATCGCCCTGATGGGCGACAAGATCCGCGCGAAGCAGACCGTACGGGCGGCGGGCGTCCCGGTGGTCCCCGGCTCCTCCGGCAGCGGGCTCACCGACGCCGAGCTGACCGCCGCGTCCCGCGAGATCGGCATGCCGGTCCTGCTCAAGCCCTCGGCGGGCGGCGGCGGCAAGGGCATGCGCCTGGTGCGCGACGAGGCGCTGCTGGGCGAGGAGATCGCGGCCGCGCGGCGCGAGGCCCGCTCCTCCTTCGGCGACGACACCCTGCTCGTGGAGCGCTGGGTCGACCGCCCGCGGCACATCGAGATCCAGGTACTGGCGGACGCCCACGGCAACGTCGTGCACCTCGGCGAGCGCGAATGCTCGCTCCAGCGGCGCCACCAGAAGGTCATCGAGGAGGCCCCGAGCGTCCTGCTGACCCCCGAGCTGCGCGAGGCGATGGGCGCGGCGGCCACTTCGGCGGCCCGCTCGTGCGGGTACGTCGGCGCGGGCACCGTGGAGTTCATCGTGCCGGGCGGGGACCCGTCCTCGTACTACTTCATGGAGATGAACACCCGCCTCCAGGTCGAGCACCCGGTCACCGAGCTGGTGACGGGCCTGGACCTGGTGGAGTGGCAGCTGCGGGTCGCCTCCGGCGAGCCGCTGGGCTTCACCCAGGAGGACGTCACCCTCACCGGGCACGCGATCGAGGCCCGCGTCTGCGCGGAGGACCCGGCGCGCGGGTTCCTGCCCTCGGGCGGCACCGTGCTCGCCCTGTCCGAGCCGGACGGCGGCGCGGTGCGCACCGACTCCGGGCTGACCGCCGGGGTGCCGGTCGGCAGCACCTACGACCCGATGCTGTCGAAGGTCATCGCCTACGGGCCGGACCGGGCCAGTGCCCTGCGCACCCTGCGGGCGGCGCTCGCGGACACGGTGATCCTGGGCGTCCAGACCAACACCGGGTTCCTGCGCCGCCTGCTGGCGCACCCGGACGTGGTGTCGGGCGACCTGGACACCGGGCTGGTCGAGCGGGACCTCGCCGAGCTCCTCCCGGAGGGGGTCCCGGACGAGGTCTACGCGGCAGCCGCGCTGTTGAACCGGGGCTCCGCCCCGGACCCCGGTCCTCAATCGCCGGACGGGCTGAAAGCGTGGGTGGATCCCTTCGACATCCCCAACGGCTGGCGCCTGGGGGGCACTCCGGCCTGGACGATCCACCACTTCCGCCTCCCCGGCCAGGACCCGGTAGAGGTTCGCACCCGCCCCTCGTCCACCGGCACAGAGCTACTCATCGCCGACCCGGAGCCGAACTCAGCCCCGCCGGCGTTTGAGGCGCGGGGTCTGGGGCGGAGCCCCAGCGCACCGGCCCGCGGCCGGACCATCACCCGCACCCACGACACCGTCACCCTCGAACTCGACGGCGTCACCCACCGCTTCACCCACGCCACCTCCCCGGAGGGGACCTGGATCGGCCGCGACGGCGACACCTGGCACGTCCAGCGTCACGACCCCGTCACCGCCTCCCTCACCGGCCGCGGCCGCTCCGGCGCCGACACCCTGGCCGCCCCCATGCCCGGCACGGTCACCGTCGTGAAGGTGGCCGTCGGGGACGAAGTCGTCGCGGGCCAGAGCCTCCTGGTCGTCGAGGCGATGAAGATGGAGCACGTCATCTCCGCACCCCACGCCGGCACCGTGACCGAACTCGACGTCATCCCCGGCACCACCGTCGCCATGGACCAGATCCTGGCCGTGGTCACCCCCGCCGCACAGGAGGAGACCAAGTGAACGGGCTCCCGATGGCCGTTCCCGCCGCCGGCCTCCCCGCGCGGGTCCGCATCCACGAGGTCGGCGCCCGCGACGGCCTGCAGAACGAGAAGACCGCCGTCCCCACCGCGGTGAAGGCGGAGTTCATCCACCGCCTCGCCGCGGCGGGCCTGACCACGATCGAGGCGACCAGCTTCGTCCACCCCACGTGGGTGCCCCAGCTGGCCGACGCCGAGGACCTGTTCCCGCTGCTGTCCGACGTCGACGCCGCGCTGCCCGTCCTCGTGCCCAACGAGCGCGGCCTGGACCGGGCCCTCGCCCTCGGCGCGCGGCGGATCGCCGTCTTCGGCTCCGCGACGGAGACCTTCGCCGCCCGCAACCTCAACCGGACCGTGGCCGAGTCCCTCGCCATGTTCGAGCCGGTCGTCGCCCGCGCCACGGCGGAAGGGGCGCACGTCCGGGGCTACCTCTCGATGTGCTTCGGCGACCCGTGGGAGGGGGCGGTCCCGGTCCACCAGGTCGTCAAGGTGGCCAAGGCCCTGCTCGACCTGGGCTGCGACGAGCTGAGCCTCGGCGACACCATCGGCGTCGCGACCCCCGGCCACGTCCAGGCCCTGCTGTCCGCACTGAACGAGGAGGGCGTGGGCACCGACCGGATCGGGGTCCACTTCCACGACACCTACGGACAGGCCCTGTCCAACACCCTCGCCGCGCTCCAGCACGGCGTCGCCACCGTCGACGCCTCCGCGGGCGGCCTCGGCGGATGCCCGTACGCGAAGAGCGCCACCGGGAACCTCGCCACCGAGGACCTCGTGTGGATGCTCGACGGCCTCGGCATCGAGACCGGGGTCGATCTGGCCGCCCTCACCGCCACGAGCGTGTGGATGGCCGAACAGCTGGGCCGGCCCAGCCCTTCCCGCACCGTCAAAGCCCTCTCCCACAAGGAGCAGTAGAACCATGGCCCTCGACCACCGGCTCACCCCCGAGCACGAGGAACTGCGGCGCACCGTCGAGGCGTTCGCGCACGACGTGGTCGCCCCGAAGATCGGCGACCTCTACGAGCGCCACGAGTTCCCGTACGAGATCGTCCGCGAGATGGGCCGGATGGGCCTGTTCGGGCTGCCCTTCCCGGAGGAGTACGGCGGCATGGGCGGCGACTACCTCGCCCTCGGCATCGCCCTGGAGGAGCTGGCCCGCGTCGACTCCTCCGTCGCCATCACCCTGGAGGCGGGTGTCTCGCTCGGCGCCATGCCGATCCACCTGTTCGGCACCGAGGAGCAGAAGCGGGAGTGGCTGCCGCGGATGTGCTCCGGCGAGATCCTCGGCGCCTTCGGCCTGACCGAGCCGGACGGCGGCTCGGACGCGGGCGGCACCCGCACCACGGCCGTCCGCGACGGCGACGAGTGGGTGATCAACGGGTCGAAGTGCTTCATCACCAACTCCGGCACCGACATCACCGGCCTGGTGACGGTCACCGCCGTCACCGGGCGCAAGCCCGACGGCCGCCCCGAGATCTCCTCGATCATCGTGCCGTCGGGAACCCCCGGGTTCACGGTGGCGGCGCCGTACTCCAAGGTCGGCTGGAACTCCTCCGACACCCGCGAACTGTCCTTCGCCGACGTGCGGGTGCCGCTCACGAACCTGGTGGGCGCCGAGGGCCGCGGCTACGCCCAGTTCCTGCGCATCCTCGACGAGGGCCGGATCGCCATCTCCGCGCTCGCGACGGGCCTGGCCCAGGGCTGCGTGGACGAGTCGGTGAAGTACGCCAAGGAGCGGCACGCCTTCGGCCGCGCGATCGGCGACAACCAGGCCATCCAGTTCAAGCTGGCGGACATGGAGATGCGCGCCCACATGGCCCGCCTCGGCTGGCGCGACGCGGCGTCCCGGCTGGTGCACGGGGAGCCGTTCAAGAAGGAGGCGGCGCTCGCGAAGCTGTACTCCTCGACGGTCGCCGTCGACAACGCCCGCGAGGCCACCCAGATCCACGGTGGATACGGATTCATGAACGAGTACCCCGTGGCCCGGATGTGGCGGGACTCCAAGATCCTGGAGATCGGCGAGGGCACCAGCGAGGTCCAGCGCATGCTGATCGCCCGTGAGCTGGGCTTCTCCGGCTGACCGCACCCGACCGGCGCGTTCGCGCCCCCGCTCACCGGCGTCCGTCGCACCCGCGGCGGGCGCCGGACCGCGTTCCGGCGGCCTGCTTAGGACCCCCTTACCCGGAGGGAGTGAGGTTAGGCTAACCTTCGTTGCGAACGGCCCAGAGGGGCCCCTGCGACGCACGAAAGCGGACACCCACATGCCCAAGTCCCGATCCTCCCTCCTGACCCGTCGTGGCCTGATCGCCGCGGGTGGCGCCCTCGGCCTGGTCGCCGCGCTCACCGCGTGCGGCGGTTCCGACGCGAAAGCGGAGAAGGGCGACACGGACAAGGCGGGGGCCGCCCAGGGCGCCTGGACGTTCAAGGACGACCTCGGCAAGACCGTCTCCCTGAAGGCCAGGCCGAAGAACATCGTCGCCTTCACCGGCACGGCCGCCGCGCTCCACGACTACGGCATCCCGGTCAAGGGCGTGTTCGGCCCGACGACCCTGCCGGACGGCAAGCCGGACGTGCAGGCCGGTTCGATGGACGTCTCCAAGGTCGAGGTCCTCGGCAACGTCTACGACCAGTTCAACGTCGAGAAGTACGCGTCCCTGCAGCCCGACCTGCTCCTCACCAACACCTGGGACGGCACGTACTGGTACGTCCCCGAGGCCTCCAAGGACAAGATCCTGAAGCTGGCCCCGGCCGCCGCGATCTCCGTGGGCGGTGACGTCAGCCTCACCAAGCCGCTGGAGCGGATGGCCGAGCTGGCCAAGTCCCTGGGCGCCGACATGAACGCCAAGAACGTCGTCGACGCGAAGGCCCGCTTCGAGGCGGCCTCCGCCAAGCTGCGCGCGGCCACCAAGGCCAACCCGGGCGTCAAGGTGCTCGTCGGCTCGGGCGCCGATCAGATGTTCTACGTCTCCACCGCGAAGACCTCGGCCGACCTCAGGTTCTTCGAGGAGCTGGGCGTCGAGTTCGTCAACCCCGAGAAGCTGGACGCGGGCGGCTTCTTCGAGAGCCTCAGCTGGGAGAACGCCGGCAAGTACAAGGCCGACGTGATCATGCTCGACAACCGCAGCGCCACCCTCCAGCCGGACGCCCTCAAGGCGAAGCCGACCTGGAACGAGCTGCCGGCCGTCAAGGCGGGCCAGGTCATCCCGCGTGTCACCGAGCCGATCTACTCGTACGACAAGGCCGCCAAGCTCGTCGAGGACCTCGCCGCCTCCATCGAGAAGGCCAAGAAGCTGGGCTGAGCCCGGACCACCGGGGCCGCCCGACCGCCGGACCCCGACCGCCGTACGCACCGACTCCCAGGGGGGACCCACCGCATGACCGCCACCGCACCGGCCCAGGCCCAGGCCCAGGCCCCGGCCGCCGCCGTCGCCCACTTCCGGTTCTTCGCGCTGGAAGTGCTGCGCACCCGGCGCCTCGGCCACTCGTTCCTGCGCGTCACCTTCGGCGGCGAGTCCCTCGCGGACTTCCGCTCCGGGGGCTACGACCAGAGCCTCTCGCTCTTCCTCCCGCAGCCCCACCAGGACCACACCACGCTCCCGTCCACGGACGAGGAGACCTGGTTCGGCGCCTGGCGCGCGATGCCGGACGAGGAGCGTCCGGTGATGCGCTCGTACACCGTGCGCGAGCAACGGCGTACACCGGAGGGCGCGGACGAGGTCGACATCGACTTCGTCCTGCACGGCGAGGGCAGCCCGGCCTCTTCCTGGGCGGGCAGGGCGGTGTCGGGCCGCAGGATCCTGGCGATCGGTCCGGCCGTCGCGGAGAACAAGTCCGTCCGGTTCCAGCCGCCCCCGGGCACCGACGCGATCCTGATGTACGCCGACGAGACCGCGCTGCCGGCGGCCGCGGCGATCCTGGACCGGCTGCCGGACGGCGCCCGGGTGAAGGCCTGGTTCGAAGTGCCGCACGAGGACGACCGGATCGTGCTGCCGACCCTGGCGGACGCCGACATCACCTGGATCGTCCGCGCGGATCCGGGGCCCGGGCGCACCGACCGGGTGCTGGACGTGCTGCGGGCGGCCGGACTCCCGGGCGCCGAGGCCCCGTACGCCTGGATCGCGGGCGAGGCCGGCACCGTGCGCGCGGTCCGCCGCCACCTCGTGCGGGAACGTTCCGTCGACCGGCGCGCGGTGCGCTTCACCGGCTACTGGCGGCTCGGCAGGACCGAGGAGCAGCTGCTCGCCGAGGCGTACGCGGGCGAGTCCCCCAGCGAGGAGCCCGACTCCGCGCTCTAGCAGGTGACATGAGAAGGGCCCCGGCTTCCGGCCGGGGCCCATCTCTATTTGCTGGTGTTACTTAGGTTAGGCTAACCTAAGTAACACCAGCCCCACTCCCTCTCTTCCCTGCCCGGAGGAACCAGTTGATGCGTCAGCATCTGCTCAACGAGACGACCGCGGACCTCTACCGGCGTTCCGTCACCGAGGGCGTCGCACGCGTTGCGGCCAAGATCGCCACCACGGAACGGCCCCACACCGGCATGTCCGTCGACGAACTCACCCCGGTCATCGACGGGATCGACCTGGACCAGCCGCTGGTGGACCCTGCCCTCGTCCTGGACGAGCTGGAAGAGGTCTACCTGCGCGACGCGGTGTACTTCCACCACCCGCGCTACCTCGGTCACCTCAACTGCCCGGTCGTCATACCGGCGGTGCTCGGCGAGGCGGTCCTCTCGGCCGTCAACTCCTCGCTCGACACCTGGGACCAGTCCATCGGCGGCACGCTCATCGAGCGCCGCCTGGTCGACTGGACCGCCCGGCGCATCGGCCTCGGCCCCGCCGCGGACGGCATCTTCACCTCCGGCGGCAGCCAGTCGAACTTCCACGCGCTGCTCCTCGCCCGTGACGAGGCCTGCCGCGCGATCATGCGGAACAGCGCGGCCGTCCTGCCCAAATCGCAGGTGCTGCCGAAGCTGCGCATCTTCACCTCCGAGTGCAGCCACTTCAGCGTGCAGAAGTCGGCCGCCATGCTCGGCCTCGGCTACGAAGCGGTCATCTCCGTCCCCTGCGACGCCAACCGCCGGATGGACACCTCGCTCCTGGCCCTCGAGCTGGAGACCTGCGTCCGCGAAGGCCTCTTCCCGATGGCCGTCGTCGCCACGGCGGGCACCACCGACTTCGGGTCCATCGACCCGCTCCAGGAGATCGCCGACCTCGCCGCCGAGCACTCCGCGTGGATGCACGTGGACGCCGCCTACGGCTGTGGCCTGCTGGTCTCCCCCACCCGCCGGCACCTCCTCGACGGCATCGAGCGCGCCGACTCGGTCACGGTCGACTACCACAAGTCGTTCTTCCAGCCCGTCTCCTCCAGCGCGATGCTGGTCCGCGACCGCGACACCCTCCGGCACGCCACGTACCACGCGGACTACCTCAACCCGCGCCAGATGGACGAGCCGGGGGCTCCTCCCAGCGGTAGCTGGGGGAAGATCCCCAACCAAGTCGACAAGTCGATCCAGACCACGCGCCGCTTCGACGCCCTCAAGCTCTGGATGACCATGCGCGTGATGGGCGCGGACGGCATCGGCTCGCTCTTCGACGAGGTCGTCGACCTGGCCGCCGAGGGCTGGAAGCTGATCGACTCCGACCCCCGCTTCGAGGTCGTCGTCGAGCCGCAGATCTCCACCCTGGTCTTCCGCTTCGTCCCCGGCCCGGACGCGGGCGAGATCCGCGCCGACCTGGTCGACGAGGCCAACCTGCACGCCCGCAAGGCCCTGTTCGCGTCGGGCGAGGCGGTCGTCGCCGGCACCAAGGTGGACGGCGACCAGTACCTGAAGTTCACCCTCCTCAACCCGCAGACCACGACGTCCGACATCGCGGCCGTCCTCGACCTGCTCGCCGCGCACGCCGAGCAGTACCTGGGAGAATCCCTTGTCCACGCCTCGTGACCTCCGTGAGCCCCGCGGGCCGCACGACTTCATCGCCATCGGACTCGGTCCCTTCAACCTGGGACTGGCCTGCCTGACGGCGCCGATCGACGAGCTCGACGGTCTGTTCATCGAGTCGAAGCCGCACTTCGAATGGCACGCCGGGATGTTCCTGGACGGCGCGCACCTGCAGACGCCGTTCCTGTCGGACCTGGTCACGCTGGCCGACCCGACCTCGCCCTTCTCCTTCCTGAACTACCTGAAGGACAAGGACCGGCTGTACTCCTTCTACATCCGGGAGAACTTCTACCCGCTGCGGACCGAGTACAACGACTACTGCCGCTGGGCCGCCGACCGCCTCGACAACGTCCTGTACTCGACCTCCGTCACCGAGGTCACCTACGACGAGGCCGCCGGGCTGTACGAGGTCCACACCGACCGGGGCTCCGTGCACCGCGCCCGCCGCCTGGTCCTCGGCACCGGCACCCCGCCCTTCGTCCCGCCGGCCTGCGCGGGCCTGGGGGGCGACGTCACGCACAACTCCGCGTACACGCGGCACAAGGCGGAGCTGCAGAAGAAGAAGTCGATCACCCTGGTCGGCTCGGGCCAGAGCGCCGCCGAGATCTACTACGACCTCCTCTCCGAGATCGACGTACACGGCTACCAGCTCAACTGGGTCACCCGCTCCCCGCGGTTCTTCCCGCTGGAGTACACCAAACTGACGCTGGAGATGACCTCCCCCGAGTACGTGGACTACTTCCACGCGCTGCCGGAGGAGACCCGCTACCGCCTGGAGACCTCGCAGAAGAACCTCTTCAAGGGCATCGACGGCGAGCTGATCAACGCCGTCTTCGACCTGCTCTACCAGAAGAAGGTCTCCTCGCCGGGCCCGGTCCCGACCACCCTGCTGACCAACACCGCGCTGAACTCCGCGGCGTACGACACCACCACGGGCACCTACACCCTGGGGCTGCGCCAGGAGGAGCAGGAGCGCGACTTCACCCTCACCACCGAGGGCCTGGTGCTCGCCACCGGCTACAAGTACAGCGTCCCGGAGTTCCTGGACCCGGTCCGCGACCGGCTGAACTTCGACGGCCACGGGCGCCCCGACGCGGCCCGCAACTACAGCATCGACATCACCGGCCGTGGCGTGTTCCTGCAGAACGGGACGGTCCACAACCACTCGATCACCTCGCCCGACCTGGGCATGGCCGCGTACCGCAACGCGTACATCGTCGGGGAACTGCTCGGCCGCGCGTACTACAAGGTCGAGAAGTCCATCGCGTTCCAGCAGTTCGCCGCCCCGGAAGGCACCCTGGCATGAGCACCACCGACGTCCTCTTCACCCGCACCGACCCGGCGCTGGGCACCTTCGCCCTGCGGCCGCTGGACCCCTTCGCCGACGCGGAGCTGCTGCACGGCTGGGTCACCCACCCGAAGGCCGCGTTCTACCTGATGCAGGGCGCCTCGCTGCCGGACGTCGAGCGCGAGTACATGAAGATCGCCGCGGCCGAGCACCACGACGCGTTCATCGGACTGCACGACGGCCGCCCGGCCTTCCTGATGGAGCGCTACGACCCGAGCGAGCTGGAGCTGGTCGGTCTGTACGACGCCCGGCCGGGGGACGTCGGCATGCACTTCCTGGTCGCCCCCAGCGACCGGCCGGTGCACGGGTTCACCCTCGCCGTCCTCACCACGGTCATGGCGGCCCTGTTCGACGACCCGGCGACCCTCCGCGTGGTCGTCGAGCCGGACCTGCACAACACCGCCGTGCAGGCCCTGAACGCGGCGGTCGGCTTCGAGCCCGACGGCCCGGTCACCAAGCCCGAGAAGGAAGCCCTGCTGAGCTTCTGCACCCGCGCCCGGTTCCAGGCGGCCACGGCCGCGCAGGGAGCCTTGGCATGAACCTCGCCGACGCCGTCGCCCACCTCTCCCCCGCACTGTGGGAGCGCGCCAACCGCGCCCTGGTCCGCAAGGGCCTCGCGGAGTTCTCGCACGAGCGCCTGCTGACCCCCGAGCCGCTCGGCGAGGACCGCTACGCCGTCCGCAGCGACGACGGGAGCGTGGAATACCGCTTCACCGCGCGCCGCCACGCCCTGGACCACTGGGCGGTCGAGGAGCCCTCGGTCACCCGTCACCAGGACGGCCGAGAACTCCCCCTCGACGCGCTCGACTTCCACATCGAGCTGCGCGAGACGCTGGGGCTGAGCCCCGAGGTGCTCCCGGTGTACCTGGAGGAGATCTCCTCCACCCTCGCCGGGACCGCGTTCAAGTACACCAAGGAGCAGACCCCGGCCGCGGTCCTCGCGAAGTCCTCCTTCCAGGACATCGAGACGGGCATGACCGAGGGCCACCCCTGCTTCGTGGCCAACAACGGCCGCCTCGGCTTCGGCGTCCACGAGTTCCTCTCCTACGCCCCGGAGGCCGCGAGCCCCGTCCACCTCGTGTGGGTCGCGGCGCGCAAGGACGTCTCCACCTTCACCGCGGGCGCCGGGCTGGACCACGACTCCTTCCTCCGCGCCGAGCTGGGCGAGCGCGCCGTCGCGGGCTTCGCGGCGCGCCTCGCGGAGCAGGGCCTGGACCTCGCGGACTACCACCTGCTGCCGGTCCACCCCTGGCAGTGGTGGAACAAGACCTCGGTCACCTTCGCGGCCGAGATCGCGAGCCGGCGCCTCGTGCTGCTGGGCGAGGGCGAGGACGCCTACCTCGCGCAGCAGTCGATCCGGACGTTCTTCAACCGGAGCGCGCCGGAGAAGCACTACGTCAAGACGGCGATCTCGGTCCTCAACATGGGCTTCATGCGCGGCCTCTCCGCCGCCTACATGGAGGCCACCCCGGCCATCAACGACTGGCTGCACCAGCTGATCCAGGGCGACGAGACCCTGCGCTCGGTCGATTTCTCGATCATCCGCGAGCGGGCGGCCATCGGCTACCACCACCGCCAGTACGAGCGCGCCACCGACCGGTACTCGCCGTACCGCAAGATGCTCGCCGCGCTGTGGCGCGAGTCCCCGGTGGCGTCCCTGCGCGAGGGGGAGCGGCTGGCCACGATGGCCTCGCTGCTGCACGTCGACTCCGAGGGGAAGTCCTTCGTGGGCGCCCTGATCGAGGAGTCGGGGCTGGCTCCGGCCGAGTGGCTGCGCTCGTACCTGCGCGCCTACCTGGTGCCGCTGCTGCACTGCTTCTACCAGTACGACCTCGCCTACATGCCGCACGGCGAGAACACCATCCTCGTCATCGAGGGCGGCGTGGTGAAGCGGGCGGTCTTCAAGGACATCGCCGAGGAGATCGTCGTCATGGACCCGGACGCGGTGCTGCCGCCCGCGGTCGAGCGGGTCCGGGCGGACATCCCGGAGGACATGAAGCTCCTGTCCGTCTTCACGGACGTCTTCGACTGCTTCTTCCGCTTCCTGGGCTCGATCCTGGAGTCGGAGGGCATCTGCGACGAGACCACCTTCTGGCGGGCGGTGGCCGAGTGCGGACACGCCTACCAGGACTCGATGCCGCAGCTCGCGGAGCGGTTCGAGCGCTACGACCTCTTCGCCGAGGAGTTCCAGCTGTCCTGCCTGAACCGGCTCCAGCTGCGCGACAACAAGCAGATGGTCGACCTCGCCGATCCGGCCGGCGCGCTCCAGCTGATCGGCACCCTCAAGAACCCCGTCGCGCCCTTCGCGCGGCGGTGACCGGAGGCCGGGCGCGCGCTCCGATACGGTCCCTCGCGGCGCGCACCCGGCCCTCGCGGCCCCTGGTCCCGACCTCGTCCCCGCCCGGCCCCACGGGTCAGGACCAGGGGACGTCCGGTGCCCGGTAGAAGGTCACGCCCTGCTCGTCGAGGCGCGGGCCCTGCTCCGCGAGGCGTTGCGCGTACGCCGTCCAGTCGTGCGCGCTCTTCGGCGCCCAGCCCAGCTCCGCGAGCCCCAGGACCCGTGGGAAGGCCATGAACTCCAGGTCGGCGCGGGTCCCGATGGTCTCGGTCCAGAGCGGGGCCTCCACCCCCAGCACCGCGGACTCCGGCACCCCGGACCCGCTCAGGTACGTCCCCGGGTCCCAGTCGTACGCCCGCTTCACCGGCACGAAACCGGCCCAGATCAGGCCCGGCTTCGTCGTCAGGTCGTACTTCATGTCGAGGTAGAGCCGGTCCGCCGGGGACAGGATCAGCGGGTGCCCGCTCTTCGCGGCGTCCGCCACCTTCGCCTTCTCCGCGGCCGAGGTGGTCGCGGTCCCCCAGTACTGGAGCACCGTCCCGTCCGCCGGGCGGGCCGCCGCCAGCTGGTGCCAGGCCACGGCCTTCTTCCCGTACTTCGCCACCGACTGCTGCGCCCGCTCCATGAACGCCGCGTAGTCCTCGGCCTTCGTGCTGTGCGCCTCGTCGCCGCCGATGTGCAGGTAGCGGCCCGGGGTCAGCTCGGCCAGTTCGCCGAGCACCTCGTCGATGAAGCGGTACGTGACGTCCTTGCCCACGCACAGCGAGCTGAAGCCGACCTTGATCCCCGTGTAGCGCTTGGGCGCCTTGCCGTCGCAGTTCAGTTCGGCGTAGGAGGCCAGCGCCGCGTTCGTGTGCCCCGGCATGTCGATCTCGGGCACCACCTCGACGTACCGCTCCTTCGCGTACTCCACCAGCGAGCGGTACTCCTCCTTGCTCCAGGACCCGCCGGGCCCGGAGCCGACCTCGGTGGCGCCCCCGTACTCCGCCAGCCGCGGCCAGGAGTCGATGGCGAGGCGCCAGCCCTGGTCGTCGCTCAGGTGCACGTGCAGCGTGTTGACCTTGTACTGGGCGAGCTGGTCGACGTACCGCTTCGCCTGGCCGACGGGGAAGTGGTGGCGGGCGATGTCGAGCATGGCGCCCCGGTAGGCGAAGCGCGGCCGGTCGGTGATCGTGCCGCCCTGGATCAGGCCGCCGCCCGCCGCGGGGGCCAGCTGGCGCAGGGTCTGCACCGCGTAGAAGAGCCCGGCCGGGGTGTGGGCGGTGAGGGTGACGGCGGTCGCGTCGGAGGTCAGCTTGTACCCCTCCGCGCCGAGCTCCTCGGCCCCCTCGTCGATCCGCAGCAGGATTCCGTCCGCCTCGGCGCTGTCCACGACCATCAGGGACAGGCCGCTGGAGGCGCGCAGCCGCTCCGCGAGCCGTTCGGCGGCCTCCCGGGTGTCCGGGGAGGCCGGGTCGGCGCGGATCACCGTGCCCGGACCGAGGACGTAACCGGTGCCCGGGGCGGCGGCTCTCGCCTGCGCGGGCGCCGGGAGCAGCCGTTGGTAGGCGGGGAGCGCGGGCGCCGGGGCGCCCGGTTTCCCGTCATCGCCCTGGGCCGCGGTGCAGGAGACCGCCGCCATGAGGACCAGCAGGGCGGCGAAGGTGCGCGGGACTCTCATGAGCCCAGGTATAGGCCAGGAGCGGCCCCGCGCACGGTGCGAGAATCCGGGCATGGCGGAAATCATCCAGAAGGATGGCAATTGGACGTTCGACGGGGACGCGGTGCGCATCGTGCCGGGCCACGACAAGGGGGTGGGGCTGCTGCGCCGGACCCTCGGCGAGGTGGTCGTGCCGCTGCGCGCGCTGGCGGGGATCTCCTTCGAACCGGGGCGCAGGGCGGGCCGGTTGCGGCTGCGCCTGCGGGACGGGGCCGATTCGCTGCTCCAGGTGACGGGCGGGCAGCTGCCGGAGGCGTCCGATCCGTACGTGCTGACGGTGCACGCGGACCGCGCGGGCGTCGCGGAGTACTTCGTGGACGAGGTGCGCCGCGCCCTGCTGCTGGAGCGGGTGGATCCGGGCCCGGTGGACGCGTACCTGCTCCCGGGACCCGTGGTGCCGATCACGGTGGGCGCGGGGGACGGGACGGTGTCCTTCGACGGGGACCGGGTCGCGCTGGAGTGGAACTGGAAGACGGAGGAGTCGAAGCGGTCCGCCGGACCCCGGGATTTCCGTGCGGGTGACCTGCGGTCGGTGGAGTGGTTCCCGGCGGCGGGGATCGAGAACGGCTACCTCCGTTTCGCCCTGAGGGGCGCGCCGCCCGCGCCCGCTCCGAAGTACGACCCGTACGCGGTGGAGCTGTTCGGCTTCAGGAAGGACCCGCTGATGGCTTTGGTCGCGGCGGCGGTGCTGGCGCGGATGCCGCATCCGGCCGCTCCCCGGGACGCCGTTGCGGCGGGGTGGGCGAAGAAGGAGCTGCCCGCCGCGGCCACGCCCGCCGGGGAGGCCCCGGCGGAGGATCACGACGTGCTGCTGCGGCGGCTGCGCGAGCTGGCCGAGCTGCACCAGGGCGGGGTGCTCACGGCGGAGGAATTCTCGGTGGCGAAGCAGGCCGTTTTGCGTCGTTTCTGACCGACCCGGACCGGATTATTCTCTTCCGTTGGTCCGTACCAGCTTAATCCTGCCCGATTCCGGGCAGGATTTTTGCGTTCCGGGCGATCGGCGGTCAGTATCTACGGGTGCCCGATCGCCTCGCGTCGCATGACGACCTCGTCGACCACCTGGTCCGCAGCACCGCGCTCCAGCGCGGTGAGGCCGCCCGGGTCGTGCTCGACGTCCTCGCGTACTTCGACGAGACGACCGAGGAATTCGTCCGGCGCCGCCACCGCGAGCTGCAGTCCGGCGGCGCGGTGAACGCGGACATCTTCGAGCGCATCGCGGCCGAGCTGCCGCACCGCGCCGTGGCGCCGCCGGAGCTCTCGCTGCGGCAGCTGCGCCGCATCGTCTACGGCTGAACCGGCCGCGCGGCCACCGGGCCGCCGCCGGGCACATGTATCGAACTTCAGGAGGGGCATCACCGTATGTGCGGAATTGTGGGTTACATCGGCAAGCGTGACGTGGCACCGCTGCTGCTGGAGGGACTCGCGCGACTGGAGTACCGCGGTTACGACTCGGCCGGCATGGTCGTCAACACCCCGAAGTCCCCCGCGCTGAAGATGGTCAAGGCCAAGGGCCGAGTCCGCGACCTGGAGGCGAAGGTCCCCAAGCGCTTCACCGGCACCACCGGCATCGCCCACACCCGCTGGGCCACCCACGGCGCCCCGAGCGACCACAACTCCCACCCGCACCTGGACCCCGAGAACAAGGTCGCCGTCGTCCACAACGGCATCGTCGACAACGCCTCCGAGCTGCGCGCCAAGCTCGAGGCCGACGGGGTCGTCTTCGCCTCCGAGACCGACACCGAGGTGATCGTCCACCTGATCGCCCGCGCCCAGGCGAACACCCTGGAGGAGAAGGTCCGCGAGGCGCTCAAGGTCATCGAGGGCACCTACGGCATCGCCGTGATGCACGCCGACTTCGCCGACCGCATCGTCGTCGCCCGCAACGGCTCGCCCGTCATCCTCGGCATCGGCGAGAAGGAGATGCTCGTCGCCTCCGACGTCGCCGCGCTCATCGCCCACACCCGCCAGGTCGTGACCCTCAACGACGGCGAGATGGCCACCCTCAAGGCCGACGACTTCCGCACCTACACGACGAGCGGGACGACGACCACCGCCACCCCCGAGACCGTGGAGTGGGAGGCCGCCTCCTACGACATGGGCGGCCACGACACCTACATGCACAAGGAGATCTCCGAGCAGCCCGACGCGGTCGACCGCGCGCTGCGCGGCCGGATCGACGACCGGTTCTCCACCGTGCACCTCGGCGGCCTGAACCTGGACCCGCGCGAGGCGCGCGGCATCCGCCGCGTCAAGATCCTGGGCTGCGGCACCTCCTACCACGCGGGCCTCATCGGCGCGGGCCTCATCGAGAGCCTCGCGCGGATCCCCGCCGACGCCGAGCCGGCGTCCGAATTCCGCTACCGCAACCCGGTGGTGGACCCCGACACCCTCTACATCGCGGTGTCGCAGTCCGGTGAAACGTACGACGTGCTCGCGGCGGTGCAGGAGCTCAAGCGCAAGGGCGCCCGCGTCCTCGGCGTGGTCAACGTGGTCGGTTCGGCCATCGCCCGCGAGGCCGACGGCGGCGTGTACGTGCACGCGGGCCCCGAGGTCTGCGTCGTCTCCACCAAGTGCTTCACCAACACGGTGGTCGCCTTCGCGCTGCTCGCCGTCCACCTCGGCCGCATCCGCGACCTGTCCGTCACCGACGGCAAGCGGATCATCGAGGGCCTGCGCAAGCTGCCCGCCCAGATCCAGGAGATCCTGGAGGGCGAGGAGGACATCAAGAAGCTGGCCGCCGAGTACGCCGAGGCCAAGTCGATGATGTTCATCGGCCGGGTGCGCGGTTACCCGGTGGCGCTGGAGGCCTCGCTCAAGCTCAAGGAGATCTCCTACATCCACGCCGAGGCCTACCCGGCCTCCGAGCTGAAGCACGGCCCGCTCGCCCTGATCGAGCCCGCGATGCCCACCGTCGCGATCGTGCCGGACGACGACCTGCTGGAGAAGAACCGCGCGGCGCTCGAGGAGATCAAGGCCCGCAGCGGCCGGATCCTCGCGGTGGCCCACCGCGAGCAGGAAAAGGCCGACCACACCATTGTGGTGCCGAAGAACGAGGACGAGCTGGACCCGATCCTGATGGGGATCCCGCTCCAGCTGCTGGCGTACCACACGGCCCTGTCCCTGGGCCGGGACATCGACAAGCCGCGCAACCTGGCCAAGTCGGTCACCGTCGAATAGTCGCTCCGCCCGTCGGCCGGCGGCCGGCGACGGACGACGAACTGCCCCCCGTGCCTCGCGCACGGGGGGCAGTTCGCTGTTCCGCTCCCGGTTCAGCTCGCGGCGACGGCCCCGCGGGAGCTCCCGCCGACCGCCATCGGCCACTTGGCGAGCGCCGCCGTGGCTCCGTACCAGCCCAGCAGTCCGGAGACCGCCGCGACCCAGCCCGCCGCCTTGGCCAGCGAGCCGCTGTCCGCGAAGGCGGATATGGCGAGCAGCACCAGGGAGAGGAACAGCAGGCCGTACATGACCTGGCCGAACAGCCCGCTCGCGGCGCCGACCGTGAGGGTCAGTGCCAGCAGGGCGAAGAGCACGAGAAACGTTCCGCCTGCGTGGGCGGACACCTTGTCGCCCGCCCCACTGGCCCAGGTGAACCAGAAGGCGCCGAGCCCGGCGAACGCCGTACCGTTGAAGCCGTTGCCGCCGCGGAATTCGAGGACCCCGAGGACGAACAGGGCGAGACCGCCGATGTACATGGCGAGCGAGACGGAATCCGCCGCCGACACCCCGCTGATGATGCCGGTGTGGCCGATTCCGAACGCGAGAAGGGTCAGACCCAGGGCCAGGTGCCCCAGGGTCGAAGTCGTGGCCGTGCTTCCCGCAGAGACGTCGTTGTCCACGGCGGGCTCCCTTCGATCTGCAGTTTTGTGCTGTGTCCCAGCGACTTTTATCTACCCTTCACAAGGGAGCAATCCACCAGACCGTGGGTCACGGGTGGGTCACGGGACGGAGTCGCCCGGTTACGGGATGACGACAACCGGCCGCTGGGCCCGCTTGGCGAGGCGCCCGGCCACCGAGCCGAAGAGCCGCCCCACGAAGCCCTGGGTGGAGCCGACCACGATGGCGTCGGCCGCATACTCGCGGCCGACCTCCTCCAGCTCGTGGCAGATGTCCCCGCCCCGCTCGACCAGGATCCACGGGACCTCGGTCAGATAGTCGGCGCAGGCCAGCTCCAGCCCGAGCACCTCGGTGCGGTGGTCCGGGACGTCCACGAAGACGGGCGGCTCGCAGCCGGCCCACACCGTGGTGGGCAGCCGGTTGGCCACATGGACGATGATCAGACCGGAGCCGGAGCGACGGGCCATCCCGATCGCGTACGCGAGCGCGCGCTCGCTGGACGTCGAGCCGTCGAATCCCACCACGACCCCGTGCCGGAAGGCCGGGTCGCAGGCGAGACGTGTCTGTTCCACCGCGCGCAGGTCGGCCGACACGGAGTCGGCGAGGGGTTTGCGCTTGCGGTCCGCGGGTTCGGAGAATTCGTGACCGGCCATGGGCGTCTCGGCGAAAGGTCCTCGGGATAAGGGTCGCGCGGAATCGGCGACTCAGGGTGACGGGGGTCTGTCCGGGAAACCATCTTCCCAAGCCCTTACCCCCAGGGTACGGCGACACTCCTGTCGTGCACAGGGCTTGCCGCCCTTGGAGAGCGTCGAAGGGAGCATGCCGGAGCGCGGCCGCCTTGGCAATGGCCGCTGCCCCCTACAGGCAGTGACGAGCCACCCGTGCGCGCAGTGACCGAGCCCTGCCGCGCGGCGTTGGACAAGGGTCCGACCGTCCAGGAAGAGCCCGCAGGGAGTACGCCGTGCCCGGTCATCCGGTCCACCCCGTCCAGCCAGCTCCGCCGGCACAGTCCGCCCCACCGCGCCCGCGCGCCCACCACGCGTCCGTTCACCCGTCCGTTCACCCGTCCGTGCGCTCCGCTCGGCACCCCGGCGACGATCCGGCGGGTGACGTGGTCCGCTGGGCCGCCTTCAGCTGCCTGCTCGTCCCCGTGGTCCTCGTCGTCTACGGGACCTCCTTCGGCGGGGCCGCGGTCGCGACCCTGGGCCTGATGACGGTCACGGCGGCGTGCCGGGTGATGCTGCGCCACTCGGAGAAGACCCAGCGGGCCGCCGTCCGGGTCCCGGTGGCGCTCCCCCCGGGGGCCGCACCCCGCGGCCGGCACTCCCGTCCGGGGGCCGGAACCCATCGTGGCTGCCAGGGCTCCGGCGGCGGGATCTCCACCCACGAATGACTGATTCGTACACCCGCGCCCGCATGTTTTCAGCCAACTTCCCTTCCGGACTCCACCCTTGCCGGAAGGCCTGCCCAACCCCCCCACCACCAGGGACGACGGAGCCGGAGGAAGGCTCTGACCCTATGCGTACTGGCCAGCGGCCAACGGCGCGCTTCCCACCCGCCTGGCGGAGTGGAAGGGTTCCTGATCGAATGCTTTTCGCCAAGTTGCCAAGTCGACATAGCGCTGCGTGCTGAACTTGTCACGCCGACACCACGGGACGCAGTAGATTCGATCATGTATTTACGGCGGGGGATCACGTGCAAGGCCGAGGGGAAACGTGCAGGTGCGACCAGACCAAGGAGTCGCGACACCCAAGGGGGGCTTAGCGCCATGAGCCAGGATTCCACCGCCGTCGTCGCGGACGCCGGCCGGAAGCTCGCAGGGCGCCGCCGCAGGGAAATTGTTGCGGTGCTGCTCTTCAGCGGCGGTCCGATCTTCGAGAGTTCCATTCCACTCTCCGTGTTCGGCATTGACCGGCAGGACGCGGGAGTTCCACGCTATCGACTGCTCGTGTGCGCCGGGGAGGACGGTCCGCTGCGGACCACCGGCGGACTCGAACTGACCGCGCCATACGGGTTGGAGGCGATCGCCCGGGCAGGCACGGTCGTCGTGCCCGCTTGGCGCTCCATCACTTCGCCACCGCCTCCGGAGGCGCTCGACGCACTGCGTCTGGCGCACGAGGAGGGGGCCCGGATCGTCGGACTGTGCACGGGAGCCTTCGTGCTCGCCGCCGCCGGTCTGCTCGACGGGCGGCCCGCGACGACGCACTGGATGTACGCGCCGACGCTGGCCAAGCGGTACCCGTCCGTCCATGTCGATCCGCGCGAACTGTTCGTGGACGACGGCGACGTACTGACGTCCGCGGGCACCGCGGCCGGAATCGACCTGTGCCTCCACATCGTGCGCACGGACCACGGCAGCGAGGCGGCCGGGGCACTGGCCCGCCGGCTCGTCGTGCCGCCGCGCCGCACCGGGGGCCAGGAGCGCTATCTCGACCGGTCGCTGCCGGAGGAGATCGGCGCCGACCCGCTGGCCGAGGTCGTCGCCTGGGCGCTGGAACACCTCCACGAGCAGTTCGACGTGGAGACGCTGGCGGCCCGCGCCTACATGAGCAGGCGCACCTTCGACCGGCGGTTCCGCTCGCTGACCGGCAGCGCGCCGCTGCAGTGGCTGATCACCCAGCGGGTGCTCCAGGCACAGCGGCTGCTGGAGACCTCCGACTATTCGGTCGACGAGGTCGCCGGGCGTTGCGGGTTCCGCTCGCCGGTCGCGCTGCGCGGGCACTTCCGGCGGCAGCTGGGGTCCTCCCCCGCCGCCTACCGCTCCGCCTACCGGGCGCGCCGGCCGCAGGCCGACGTATCGCAGGTGGCACAGCTGGACGGGCCGGTTCCGCACCAGCGCACTCCGCAGCCCCAGCGGGCCGCGGCCGCGCTGGCGGCCACCGGACCGTCGGTGACCGAGCTGTACTCCCCCGGCCGGGTCCTGCGCGAACACGCGTAGTCCCCGCCCCGGGCGGACACCGCCGCACGGCAGGTCCCTCCGGCCCTTCATCGGGGCCGGGGGGACCTGCGCGTACCGGGAGGCCCACACCCCGGGCCCGCCGGGAGGCTCGTAGAAACGGAAGCTCCGCATAAGGTGGGACGCATGAACGATCGCATGGTGTGGATCGACTGCGAGATGACCGGGCTCTCGTTGGCGGACGACGCACTTATCGAGGTGGCCGCACTGGTCACCGACTCGGAGCTCAACGTGCTCGGCGAAGGCGTGGACATCGTGATCCGCCCGCCGGACGCCGCCCTGGTGACCATGCCCGACGTGGTGCGCGAGATGCACACCTCATCCGGCCTGCTCGACGAACTGGCCGGCGGGACCACCCTCGCGGACGCCGAGGCCCAGGTCCTGGCCTACGTACGGGAACACGTCAAGGAACCGGGCAAGGCCCCGCTGTGCGGGAACTCGGTCGGCACCGACCGCGGCTTCCTGCTGCGCGACATGGGCACGCTCGAGGCCTACATGCACTATCGGATCGTGGACGTGTCCTCGGTCAAGGAGCTGGCGCGCCGCTGGTACCCGCGGGCCTACTTCAACAGTCCGCCCAAGAGCGGGAACCACCGGGCGCTCGCGGACATCAAGGAGTCCATCGCCGAGCTGCGCTACTACCGGGAAGCGGTCTTCGTCCCGCAGCCCGGCCCGGACTCGGACACCGCGCGGACCATCGCCGCGAAGTACGTCGTCCCCGCCGAGTAGCGGCCTGCCGGAGGGGCCCCTGCGGGCCGGGAAAAAGGTGGGAGCGAGCACCCTCTCGGACCCTGTACCCTTTTAATCGGCCGGTCGGGATTCCCGCCGGGCATGGTGGGTGTAGCTCAGTTGGTAGAGCACCTGGTTGTGGTCCAGGTGGCCGCGGGTTCAAGTCCCGTCACTCACCCTGATGGAGGGCCCCGGTTCGCGCGAGCGGACCGGGGCCCTTCGCGTTTCCCGGACGGTTCGCGCCTGGAAGGAGACGGTCGCGGCCTACCCCGCGAACTCCGCGGCGTGGTCCTCGGCCCAGTCGGCGAAGGAGCGGGCCGGGTGCCCGGTGAGGAGCTCGACGGAGCCGGTTATCTCCACCGGGACCCCGACCCCCGCGGCCCAGTAGGCCAGCAGGGCATCGGCGTAGGGACCGGGCACATACGCGGCGACGGAGTCCTTCCACGCCTGCGGGGTGAGCGTCTCGAAGGCGACCGGCCGGTCCAGCACCCGGGAGAGCACCTCCAGCTGCTCGGCGAAGGTCAGCGACCGGGGCCCCGTGAGGGTGTAGGCCCGGCCGCCCAGGCCCGGGTCCGTGAGGACGGCGAAGGCCGCCTCGGCGAGGTCCGCCTCATGGACCGGGTCACTGTGCGCGCCGGGGTAAGGCAGCCGCACCGGCTCACCGGAGCGTATGGACCAGGCCCACTGGCCCGCATTGCTCGCGAAGGATCCGGGGCGCAGCAGGGTGGTCCGCAGCGGAGCGGCCAGCAGGGCCTCCTCCACGGCGAGATGGGACGCGGCCAGGGCGCTCTCGCGGGCATCGGGGTCCAGAACGCTGGAGGAGGACAGGAGCACGATGTGCTCCACTCCGGCGCGGACGGCTTCCTTGACGAAGTCGTCGATGCCCTCGGCGGCGGCGTACAGGAAGACGGCACGCACGCCGGCCAGGGCGGCCGGGAAGGTCGCGGGGTCGGTCAGGTCGCAGTGGACGGCGCCCGGAGCCGCGTCCGGGGTCCCGGGCTCGCGGGAGGCGAGCCGGAACGGGATGTCGCGCTCGGCGAGGAGGGCCGCGAGGCCCCGGGCGATGGCTCCGCGACCGCCGGTGACGAGGATCGTCATGTCAGTGGGTCCCTTCGTGTTCCGTGGTGCGCCCGGCTAAGATGAACTACATGGCGCAGATTCTGTGCGACACATCCTCTGCGTCACACAGATAAATTTGGAGCATGGAGAAGCCGATGTCAACCGATTCACTTCCTTCGGGTGATTCCCAGCCCTGGAGCCGGGCCGAGCTGCTCGCGCGGGTCGTCAGCGAGAGCCAGCGGCACTACGCCGATTACTCACTCTTCAGCCAGGCCCTGGCCGACCACATCGGCCTGCACCCCACGGACCTGCAGTGCATCGCGCTCCTCGACATCGAGCCCGGCCCCGTCAGTACCGGCGACATCGCCCGGCTCACCGGCCTGACCTCGGGCTCGGCCACCCGCCTCGTGGACCGCATGGTCAAGGCGGGCATCGTCGAGCGGCAGGTCGACCCCCATGACCGCCGCCGCTCCCTCGTCGCCCTCGCTCCCGAGGCCCGCGCGCGGATCGGCGCGGCCTGGGAGACCCCGGGCCGCGCCTTCGGAGAAGTACTGGCGGGCTATTCGGACGCCGAGCTCGCCGTCATCGCCGACTACCTGCACCGCGCCGCCGAAGTCGGCCGCGCGCAAGCCCGCCGCCTGGCCGCGGGCCCGGCCGCCGAACCAACGGACTGACCGCCGCCGCCCGGCCACCGTCCACTCAGCCGGCCGCCGCCTTCAGCGCCTCCAGCCCCTCCAGCCCCTTCGCCGGATCGCCGGATCGCCGGATCGCCACGGTGCCATCGCGCATCCGTCAGGGGCGCCCGGAGCCGACCGGCCCCGCCCCCTGGATGTGGAAGTTGAAGTCGGCGTGCCCGAGCGACCCCATCAGCCGCAGCCAGATCGGCAGCAGCATCTCGGTGCCGCGCGCGGTCTCGATCCCGCCGAGGTCGAGCACGCTCGCCTCCGGCCAGCCGAAGGAGTGCAGCAGCTCGCGCACCTCCTTCTTCGCGTCCCCGTCGTCCCCGGACAGGAAGACGTGGTGCTCCCCGGCGACCCGGGCCGGGTCCACCATCACCGCGCACTGCATGGTGTTGAGGGTCTTGACCACGCGCAGCGCCGGGTGCGCGCGCTGGATCTGCTCGCCGAGGCTGTCGCTGTCGACCGGGTCGAGCCCGGGCGGGAACCCCCGGGAGAAGTCGAGCGGGTTGGCGATGTCGATCAGCACCTTCCCGTCCAGGTGGGCGGGGTCCACCGTGGCCAGCGCCGACAGGCTGGCCCGGCCGCCCGTCGCGTTGACGAGCACGTCTGCCCCTTCCGCGGCCTGCGCGAAGGCGGCCAGCCCCACCTCGGGGTTGCCCGCCTGCCAGTCGGCGTAGGACGGGGCGGCGGGGTCGTCGCTCGTGTGCGCGAGCGTGGCGACCGGGTCCCGGGTGCCGATCACCACGTCGTGGCCGACGGAGACGAGCTTCCCCGCGAGCGTGCGGCCGACGATCCCGGTACCGAGGACTGCGTAGCGCATTGCGGACTTCCCTTCGTGGAAGGCGAGTTGTGGCCCTTGTGCCGCTGACCGTAAGGGTTCGCCGGGCCACGGCACCAGCAAGGATGCCCGCGTCCGTCAGTCGAGGAGGCCGATGTCGTACGGCAGCCGGTACTGCGTCGGGTCGTCCGGGAGGAACCAGTGGAACCCCTCCTCGAAGAAGACGGCCACCACGTTCACCGCGATCACCGCGCCGAGGAACCACAGCGCGAAGAGCCCCACCGACCGGTACGGCCCGTCCTCCGGCACCGCGCGGTCCGCCGTGGAGTGCGCGAAGGCCAGCACGATCCCGATCGCGACCACGGAGGCCTGGAAGAGCACCCACGCCCACACGTACAGGTGCAGGCCGAGGACCTCGCTCCCGAACCCCTTGTCACCCGGCAGGACGTGCAGCATCGTCTGCCGCCACGAGGCGAAGGACCCGGCGACCACCGCGACCAGGGCCAGCCCCCAGCCCATCATGTAGTCGCGGCCGGTCACCGCCCCCGTGGTGAGCCCCGTACGGATGATGTACGCCGCCCCGAGCGCGGCCAGCAGCATGAACATCCGCTGCACGATGCAGAGCGGGCACGGGTACTCCCAGAGCCCGAACTGGAAGAAGAGACCCCCGCAGACGACGCCCGTCCAGCCGATGGCGAAGACGCAGGCGAACCAGTACTGGACCCGCCCCAGCAGACCGCCCGCGAGCGGCGCCTCGGACATGATGCTGCGCATCGCGGCCACGGTCAGTAACTCAGCTTCAGGGCGAGGCCGCTGGTGATGTGGTGCGCCATCAGCAGGATCACGGCGAGCAGCATGATCCACCAGGCCGCGAGCACGAGCGCCCGGGACGCGTCCCGGTACATCGCGATCATGGTGGCGAGGAGACCGCCGAAGATAAGGGTGTCCATGCGCCGGACCGTACCGACCGGCCGCCGCACCCCCCCACGAGGCGCGCCCCCGCCCGCCTGCGGTTACGTCACTTGCCCCGCTTGCGCCGGCCGCGGCGCCCGCGCGCCCCGACCACGTCGCCGCGGGTCCGCCCGTCCAGCGCGATCCACACCCGTACCTCGGTCCCGCCGAGCACCGACCGCCCCAGCCGTACGTCGCCCCCCGTCGACTCCGCGACGCGGCGCACGATGTCCAGGCCCAGCCCCGTCGACCCGTCCCGGCCCCCGTCGTTCCCGCGCCGCAGCGCCGCGTCCGGGTCGGCGATCCCCGGCCCCGCGTCCGAGACCAGCACGATCACCGCGTCCCCCGCGTCGTGCACGTCCACCGCGAAGGGGGTGCCCTCGGGGGTGTGCCGGAAGACGTTGCCGAGCATCGCGTCCAGCGCCGCAGCCAGCTCCGGCCGGGCCACGGGGATCCGTACCACCCGGTCCACGCCCGCCAGCCGCACCTCGCGGCCCTCGTCCTCCGCCAGCGCCGACCAGAAGTCCATCCGCTCCCGGATCACCTCCGAGGCGTCGCACCCGGCGCCCGAGAACCCCTGCGCGGCGGTCGGCCGCTGCTCGCGCGCGGTCCGGATGATCGTGTCCACCTCGCGCTCCAGCTGCTCGACGGCGGCGCGGGTCTGCTCGGCCGCCGGACCGTCCCCGAGCGAGGCCGCGTTGAGCCGCAGCACCGTCAGCGGCGTCCGCAGCCGGTGCGAGAGGTCGGCGGCCAGCTCCCGCTCGCTGGCGAGGAGTTCGACGACCTGGTCCGCCATGGAGTTGAACGCGACGGCGGCCGAGCGGAGTTCCTTGGGCCCGTCCTCCGGCACCCGCGCGCCCAGTTTCCCCTCGCCCAGCCGGTGGGCGGCGTCCGCGAGTCGCTCGGCCGGGCGCACCAGGCGGGCGCCGAGCCGGTCCGCGACCGCCACCGAGCCCACGATCAGCGCGAGGGCGACGCCCGCGAGGATCAGCCAGGCGGTGGTGACCCCATTGCTGACCTCGCTCTCGGGCACGTAGATCTCGATCACCGCGATGTCGCCGGAGCCGAGGGCGGTGGGCTGGAGCAGCGCCGACCCCCCGCCCGCCACCGACGTGGTCATCCCCCGCCCGTAGCTCCGGGTTTCGGCGACCGCCCGCGCTCCCGCCCAGCCCGCGCCGCTCTCTCCCGGTCCGCCGATGTCCACGGCCGCGCTCCCGCCGACGGCCGGGACGTGCACGGCCATCCGCCGGGCCGCGCCCATCTGCGTGGACTCGACGGCCTTGCGCAGCTGGAGCGGGTCGGTGGTGATGGAGAGGGTCGGACCGATCGTGGCCGCCTGCCGCTCGGCATTGGAGAACGCCCGGTCGCTGGCCATCTCCCGGACGACCAGCCCGAGCGGAATGGCGAAGGCCGCGACGACCATGACGGTGACCGCGAGGCACACCTTGACCAGCGCCCACCTCATCGCCGGCCGCCCGCTCCGTACCGCCCGCCGCAGGTGCGCGCGCCGCTCACAGGGGCGGCTCCAGCTTGACGCCCACACCCCGCAGCGTGTGCAGGTAGCGCGGGCTGGCGGCGGTCTCGCCGAGCTTGCGGCGCAGCCAGGACAGGTGGACGTCGATCGTCTGGTCGTCGCCGTACGACTGCTGCCACACCTCGGCCAGCAGCTCGCGCCGCGCCACGACCACGCCGGGCCGCCCGGCCAGGAAGGTCAGCAGGTCGAACTCGCGCCGGGTCAGGTCCAGCACCGTCCCGTCCAGCTCGGCCTGCCGCCGCAGCGGATCGATGGCCAGTCCGCCCACGCGCAGCACCCGCGAGGGCGGTTCGCCCCCGACGGTGGCGCGCGAACGGCGCAGCACGGCGGCCATCCGGGCGGACAGGTGCTCCACGGAGAACGGCTTGACGAGGTAGTCGTCGGCCCCGTCGTTGAGCAGCCGGACGATCTCCGCCTCGTCGTCGCGCGCGGTCGCGATGATCACCGGTACGTCGGTGAGCCCGCGCAGCATCTTGAGCGCCTCCGAGCCGTCCAGGTCGGGCAGGCCGAGGTCCAGGATGACCACGTCGAAGGGGTGGTGCGCGACCTCGCGCAGCGCCTCCAGGGCCGTGCCGACGCTCCGCACGGTGTGGGCGGCCTCGGTCAGGTGCCGGATGAGGGCGGAACGTACGAACTGGTCGTCCTCGACCACGAGCACACTTGCCATGAGCGGCACCGTACGCCATTCGGGGGACCCCGGAGGCCGCGGGCCACCACTCGAACGGGTGGTGCAGGATGTCCTCTGATGCAACGAGGACTTGTCCACGCACTGGCCTGGACGCTGGCTACCGGGGCCGCGGTGACGCTCTCCTGGTGGGGCGTGCACACCGTCATGTCCGGTACGGCCTACGATCCCCCGCGCGCCGTGCCGCTGACGGCGCTGCCGCGGTCCTCCTCGACGCACGACGCGTCGCCGCCCGCCCCCGCGCCCTCCGGCTCCGCCTCCGCGACGGCGTCCACGACGCCGTCGCCCAGCGCTCCCCCGTCCCCCGCGTCCTCCTCCCCGGCCGCCGGGCCGTCCTCGTCGGCCCCGCCGGAGCAGTCCTACCGGCGGCCTTCCGGCGGGGACACCGGGAACGTCAAGAGCTACGCGGCCTCGGGCGGCCGGGTGGTCTTCGACCTCGGCGGCTCCTCGGCCCAGCTGGTCTCGGCGACCCCGGACGCCGGCTGGCGGATGCAGGTGTGGAAGCAGACGGAGTGGATCCGGGTGAACTTCACCCGGGACAACCGCGTGGTGTCCGTCTTCTGCACCTGGAACGGCCATCCCCCCGTGGTCGAGGTCGTCGACGGCTAGGGGGTGTCTGACGGATGTGCGTGGGGAAGGAGGGGTGTCCGGTGCGTGCTCTCGGTGCGCCGACCGGAGGCCCGTGTACTGGACGTACTCGGGTTTTCGGTCGGTGCGGCGAGAGCGCGTGCCGGGCGCCGCGACGCCGCGGACATCCGTCAGACACCCCCTAGATCGCCCCTTCGGGCGGCCGGGCGTGAGCCTCCCGCGCCTTTCCGTTCCGGAGCCCTAGCGTGACCCCATGACGAGGAATCAGGACATGGGGCGGCGAGCGGCCGTGGCGCTCTGTGCGGCAGCGGCGCTGGTGGGACCGGCAAGCCCGGCCGGCGCGGCCGCCTGGACGCCGGGAGCCGGGCCGGCCCCGCGGCCCGATGCCCTCGTCTACGTCGCCGACCTGCACTCCGACACGGTGTCGGTCGTCGACACCGGCACCGGCGCGGTCGTGGCCGGCGTTCCCGTCGGGCACGGACCGGACGCCGTGAGCGTCAGCCCGGACGGCGCCCGCGCCTACGTCACCAATTCCGCGTCGGACACCGTGTCGGTGATCGACACCCGCACCCGGACGGTCATCGCCACCATCGCCGTCGGGGACGAACCGAGCAGGGTGACCGTCTCCCCTGACAACCAGAGGGTCTACGTCGCCAACGTCGGGTCGGACAACGTGTCGGTGATCAGCGCCCGCACCCGCGCCGTGACGGACACCATCGCGGTGGGCCGTGCCCCGCTGGGCGTGGCGGTGACGCCCGACGGATGCACCCTGTACGTCGCCAACGCCGCGTCCGGCACCGTCTCGGTGGTCCGGACCGCCACCGGAACGGTCACCGGCACCATCCCCGTCGGCAGCGGACCGACCGCCCTGGTGCTCACCCCCGACGGCCGGCACCTGTACGTGTCCAACCTGACCTCCGACGACGTGTCGGTGGTCGACGTTCACGAGGGCGCGGAATCGGACCGCATCCCGGTCGGGGACCAGCCCGCGGGGATCGGGGTGCGACCGGACGGCCGCCAGGTCTACGTCGCCGACATCGGGTCCGACAGCGTGTCCGTGATCAGCACCCGCGTCCGTGCCGTCACCGACACCGTCGCCGTGGGAGACGGCCCCAACGGCCTCGCTGTCGGCCCGGACGGCTCCCGGGTCTACGTCAGCAACTTCGAGTCGGACACCCTGTCGGTCATCGACACCTCGACGGCCCGCGCGACGAACACGGTGACCGTGGGCGACGGCCCGACCGGCGTGGCGGCGGCACGAGGCAGGGCCGACGAGCCGCGCTGCGGGCCCACAGCCCGCTAGGGGCGCGCCGGGGCGCCGTGCAGCAGGAGTTCGAGGACCGAGTCGACGTAGGCGGCCAGCCGCCCGTCGTCACGGCCGGTGTCGCCGCCCAGCGCGAGCACGCCCGGCAGTCTGGTCTCCAGCTCGTCGTGGCCGACGTACGCGGCGTAGCCCAGCAGGGCGCGCCGCTCGGCGGTCTCCGGC
Organism: Streptomyces sp. NPDC002138; assembly: GCF_040296485.1. Lineage (NCBI taxonomy): Bacteria > Bacillati > Actinomycetota > Actinomycetes > Kitasatosporales > Streptomycetaceae > Streptomyces > Streptomyces sp. NPDC002138. The sequence goes on from NZ_JBEOXE010000017.1 coordinate 86,980, forward strand.
GGGAAGCCGATCTCCTGGAACAGCTCGATCATGTAGTCGAGCCGCCTCCGCACCACCCGGCGCACGACGGGCGCCACCAGCTCGTGGTCGGCCGAAGCCAGCAGATTGGCGGCCGCCGCGCCGCGCCGTCCCGCGTGGTCGGCGACCTGGGTGAGCAGGAGCCTCAGCCGTGCGCGCGGATCGGTCTCGGCTGCCAGGTCCGCGATGGTCGCCTCGGTGAACCGGCGCTCCCACAGCGCGAGGGCCGCCTCGATGAGGGCGTCGCGGTGGGTGAAGTGCCAGTAGAAGCTGCCCTTGGTCGTGCCCAGCCGCGTCGCGAGCGGCTCGACGGCGACCCCGGCGAGCCCGCGCTCGCCGATCGCGTCGAGCGCCGCTGCCGCCCAGTCGTCCGCGGTAAGCCGTCGTCGCCCTTGTTCCACGTCCATACGCTACCGTACGGTCGCCTCCATACGCCTCCGTATGGAGACGTGGGCAGGGACCTGCAGGGAGACGACGTGCACAACATCCAAGAGCGCACCATCGATGCCTCCGCCACCGAGGTGGGCGCCCTCCTCGACCTCCTGGGCGGCCCGCGGGACCGGGTCTGGCCCGCTCAGGACTGGCCGCGGCTGGTCCTCGACGCGGGCCTCGCGGTCGGCTCGCGCGGCGGGCACGGCCGGATCGGCTACGCGGTGACGGCGTACGAACCGGGCCGGCGCGTACGGTTCGCCTTCGCTCCCGGGCTCGGCATGCACGGGTACCACGAGTTCCTGATCACCCCCGACGGACCGGAGCGCTGCCGGATCACCCACACCGCGGAAGGGCGCATGGAGGGCAGGATGCGTCTGATGTGGCCGCTGGTGATCCGCTGGCTGCACGAGGCCCTGCTCCACGACGCGTTCGACAACGTCCAGCGCGCGACGACCGGCCGGCTGCCCCACCCGGCCCGCTGGTCGCTCCGCGTCCGCGTCCTGCGCCGCGCCCTCGGCCGCGGCCCACGCCAAGGGCCCGGCCGGACGGCTTAGGGGGTGGGCCGGCGCGCCCCTCAGCGGAACACCGACGGCGGCGGGGCCGGGGAGGCGACCGCCGAGGCGTCGGCCACCGGGGCCGCGCCGCCCGCGAAGGCGGCCAGTTCCCGGCCGTGCTCGACCCGCCCCGGGTGCGGGTCGCTCGCGACGCGCCGGGTGAACTCGGCCAGCGGGAGCTCGCGGTCCGCCGCGACGAGCACCGCGTTGCCGAATCGTTTTCCCCGCCACACCACCGGGTCCGCGGCCATCGCCAGCTGCCCGAACCGGGAGGCGGCGGTGGCGATCTGCCCGCGCAGGTGCGCCAGCGGCGGACCGTCCGCGAGGTTGGCGACGTACCACCCGGCGGGGTTCAGCACCCGGCGTACGTCGTCCAGGAACTCGGCGCTGGTCAGGTGCGCGGGGGTGCGCGCGCCGCTGAACACGTCGGCGATCACCAGGTCCGCCCAGCCGTCCGGGAGCTTGCCGAGCCCGGCCCGCGCGTCGGTGGCCCGGACCCGGACCCGCGCCTGCGGGTCCAGCGGGAGGTGGGTCCGTACGAAGGACACCAGGCCCGCGTCGATCTCCACGATCTGCTGGCTGGAGCGGGGGCGGGTGGCCGCCGTGTAGCGGGCCAGGGTGAAGGCCCCGCCGCCCAGGTGCAGCACGTTGAGCGGCTGGCGGGCGGGGGCGGCCAGGTCGATGAGGTGCCCGATCCGGCGCTGGTAGGAGAAGTCCAGGTACCCCGGATCGTCCAGGTCGACATGGGACTGCGGGGCGCCGTCGAGCAGGAGGGTCCAGGCGTTGCCGCGCTCGCGGTCCGGCTCCAGCTCCGCCGTGCCGCCGTCGACCTGCCCGACGACGGGCTCGGCAGCCGCCGACCGTCCGCCGCCGCTGCCCCGTTCGCCGCGCTGCCTGCCCTTAGCCATGCCCCCAGTATGACGTCGTCCCAGCTCACGGGCCCGCCCCGAGGCCTCGGCGCCCCCTCAGCGGCAGTTGTCGGCGGCCTCGATCAGCCGGGCCGCCTCGCCGAGGGCGGCGCGCAGCACCGCGGGGTCGGTGACCGGTCCGGTGGAGTCCGGGGGCAGCAGCCAGCCGGTGCCGCCCGCCGTGGGGGACTCGCCGAAGAGCCGGATGCCGCGCCCGTTCGTCTGCGTACACGCGCTGCCGGGCATGTCCCAGGCGTCGGCGGTGCCGGGCGGTACCAGAAATCCGAGGGTGGCGCCGGACCCGTCGTGCAGCACCGGGCCCACTCCGGCGTCCCGGGCGGCGGCGCGGCGGATGATGTCCACGGCCTCCAGCCCCTGCCGCGTCGGCACGGTCACCAGGTCCGGGGCCGGGGTGTCCGCCGGGGCTCCGGCCGGGGCCGCACCCGGCTCGGGCGCGGTGCTCGTTCCACTGCTCTCCATGCCGCCCTCCAACAAGGGAACCCCTCCTCGATGCGCGTGCCGGCCGGGAGTCTCCTCCCGGTCCGCATGGTTCAACGCACGGAGTCGTCAACGGGTGCGGCGACAGGACGCCGCAAAGGATGGCAGTTCATGGCGGATCGCGGGTGAGATATCCGTTTTGTAGGCAAACACCGTGTGAACCCACCCTCCCTGGCGGTACGTTCATGCGCGCCGGGCCTCCAGATCACCGGCAGCGTCCCTCGCCAGAGAGGCCACGTCCATGGCGGCGTCCCCCCACTCACCCAACTCATCGTTCCGACGCCTCCGCGGGCAGCGTTCCCCCGCCGAGTTCGCGGGCATGGTGCGCCGGGCGGCGAAAGAGATCGGAGAAACGGTTTCCTGCGACGCCCGCTACGTCGGCCGGGTCGAGTCGGGGGAGATCCGCTGTCCCAACTACGCCTACGAGCGCGTGTTTCTGCACATGTTCCCCGGGCACACGCTCACCGATCTCGGTTTCTCCCCCCGCGAGGCGGTACGCGGCCGGTCCGCGCACCGGATCCCCACGCCCCGGCTCCCCTCCCCACCCCTGTCCCTGTTCTCGGGTTTCACGAATTTCTCCAAGGAGAGCGACGTGTTGCGTCGCGCATTCATGGCGGGCGGCTCCGCGACCGTTGCTGCGGCCGCGACGCTGAACCTGGCCCTGCTCGGCGACAACCGCCGGATCCCCGCCCGCGCCGGTGAGTCCGAGGCGGAGGCCGTCGAGGACGCCGTGCGCCAGATCCGGCTGCTGGACGACCGGCACGGCGCGGACGCCCTCTACCGCAAGGCCGCCGGACCGCTGCGCACCGCCTACGCGCTGCTCGACGCCGGGGCCACCCGCCAGTCCACCGAGGACCGGCTGCAGGCGGGCGCGGGCGAACTGGCCATCTCGGTGGGCTGGCTGGCCCACGACTCGGGCCGGTTCGAGGACGCCCGCTCGCACTACGCGGAGGCCCTGGCCACCGCCAGGGTCTCGGGGGATCCGGGCCTGGAGGCGCACGCCTTCAGCAACACGGCCTTCCTCGCCGGGGACTGCGGGCGCCCCCGCGAGTCCGTCCGCGCGGCCCAGGCCGGCGCCCGGGCGGCCCGCAACCTGGGCTCCCCCCGGCTGCTGTCCCTGCTGGCGCTGCGCGAGGCGGGCGGCTGGGCCGGGATGGCGGACCGCACGTCCTGCGAGGACGCGCTGACCCGCGCCCACACCCACTTCTCCCGCGGCCCGGCCGCGGCCGACCCGGAGTGGATGTCGTTCTTCGGCGAGGCCGAGCTGGAGTTCCTGGAGGCCCGCTGCTGGGCGGCGCTGGGCGAGTACTCCCGCGCCGCCCGGCACGCCCGGCGGGCCGCCGACCTCCAGGACCCGCACTTCGCCCGGAACGTCGCCCTCTACACCTCGGAGCTGGCCGACGACCTGGCCCGCGCGGGCGCCCCGGACGAGGCGGCCTGGGCGGGCCACCGGGTCCTGGACCTGCTGGCCGAGGTGCAGTCCACCCGGGTCGAGTCGAGGCTGTCGGGCACGGCGCGGGCGCTGGTCCCGCACCAGCGCTCGCCGCGCGTCGGCGAATTCCTGAGCCGCCACGCCTCGGCCTGAACCGCCACGCCTCGGCCTGACCCCACCGTGACGACAGGACCTACGTGTCCAGGTGCCCGGTGTCGTTCCAGCGCTCCAGCGCCGGGGCGCCGTAGGACCAGCCGAGGACCGACAGGGAGGTGGGGTCCAGCTTGATCCGGGCCCCGAAGCCGATCTCCAGCCCGAGCCAGCGGGCGGCGAGGGCGCGCAGGATGTGGCCGTGGGCGAAGATCAGCACGTCGCGCTCGGACGAGCGGGCCCAGGTGACCACCTCGTCCGCCCGCGCCGAGACGTCGGCGAGCGTCTCGCCGCCGCGCGCCCCGTCGCGCCAGATGAGCCAGCCGGGCTGGATCGCGTGGATCTCGGCCGGGGTCATGCCCTCGTAGTCGCCGTAGTCCCACTCCATGAGCGTGTCCCAGGGCTGCGCCTGAAGGCCGAAGCCAGCCAGGTCACAGCTCTCGCTCGCGCGGATCAGCGGGCTGGTGCGGACCTCGATCCCCGGCAGGCCCGCCCACGGGTCGCGGGCCAGGCGCTCGCCGAGCAGCCTCGCGCCCCGCTTCCCCTCTTCCAGCAGCGGGATGTCCGTACGTCCCGTGTGCTTGCCGGACAGCGACCACGCGGTCTGTCCGTGACGGGCCAGCAGGATGCGGGGGGCCATGTCTGTATCTCCCGGTCCATCAGAGTTCACCAGCATTGTGATGCCTATGCTGCGGATCATATGGTTCTGTCGTCAGCTCATCATCCATCACACGAACTCCAGGCAACCTCCTGGCGCTCATCTGCGTCTTACACCGTATGACTAATTGGCGACGGCCCACCCGATGGTGGGCCGAACTGCTGCTCCTGGGCCTCGTCTACGGCGCCTATTCGGGTGGCCGGCTCCTGGCCCGCGGGGACGTGCAGCTCGCCGTCGACCACGGTCTCGCGATCCTGCGGTTCGAGCGGATCCTGGCCATCGACTTCGAGAGCCCGCTCAACCGGCTCTTCACCCGGCACGCCTGGCTCGGCATACCCGCCGATTTCGTCTACGCCTCCCTGCACTACCTGATCACACCGGCCGTGCTGATCTGGATCTACCACCGGCGCCCCGAGCGCTACCGCACCGCCCGGACCTGGCTGGTCTCCTCCACCCTCCTCGGCCTCATCGGCTTCGCCCTGCTGCCGACCTGCCCGCCGCGGCTGCTCCACCTGGCCCACGGGTTCAACGACACCATGGCCCAGTACAGCTCGTACGGCTGGTGGGGCGCCGAGGCCAGCGCGCCGCGCGGGCTCGGCTCCTTCACCAACCAGTACGCCGCGATGCCGAGCCTGCACGTCGGCTGGGCGCTGTGGTGCGGGGTGCTGCTGTGGAGGTACGGGCGCCACCCGCTGCTGCGGGCGCTGGGCGCGCTGTACCCGCTCGTCACCACCCTCGTGGTGATGGGCACCGCCAACCACTACTTCCTGGACGCCGCCGCCGGGGCGGCCGTCATGGGCGCCGGTTTCCTGATCGCGCTGGGGCTGGAGCGGCTCGCCGCGCGCCGGGCCGGCGTCCCTTCCGCCCCCGCCGCCACCTCCACCGCTGCGTCGAGCGCCGGTTTCCGCCGTAAGTCCACGATTGTCAGTGGCGGATGGGAGACTTCCGCGGGTGAGCTCCTTCCCGCCCAGCGGCCCCCCGCAGACGACGACGCTCCGGCAACGGCTCGCTGATCTGCGCGGCCCCGCCGTGCCGCCCCGCCCGCTCGACGCCCGGGCGCTGGCGGCCCTCGCCGCCAACCCCGGCTGCGGCAGACGGGCCCTGCTGGACGGCGCCGGAGTGGACAAGAAGGAGCTGGCCTCGGCGCTGGGCTCCCCGGCCGCCTTCGGGCAGTCGCAGTTCGCGATGATCCGCGGCAATTCCTTCGAGGCGAAGGTCAAGGGCGACGGCGGCGCCGAGCTGCTGCGCCTGGTGTACGAGCACCTCGGCGCCGGGGCGGAGCCGCCGACCCGGCGGGCCCTCGTCCCCGACCTGACCGCCGCCGGCCCCGAGGGCCGCGCCGCCCGGACCGCGCTGGCCCTGCGCGAGGCGACGGCGGCCGCCACCTGGACCCTGCTCGACCATCCGATGCTCGCGCTGGAGGTCGCCGGCTCCCCGGCGTACTTGGAGCCGGACGCCGTCGTGGTGCATCCCGACGGCCGCTGGACGGTCGTCGAGATCAAGTCCTTCCCCGTGATCGACGGGACCGCGGACGCCGCGAAGGCGGGCGCCGCGGCCCGCCAGTCCGCCGTCTACGTCCTGGCCCTGGAGCGGATCGCCGCCGTGCTGGCGGGCGCCACCGTCGGGCATTCGGCCCTCCTGGTCTGCCCCAAGGACTTCTCCAACCTGCCCACCGCGGCCGTCGTCGACATCCGCAAGCAGCGCTCGGTGACCGCGCGCCAGCTGGCCCGGCTCACCCGGGTCGAGGAGCTGGCCGCCGCGCTGCCCGAGGGGCTGAGCTTCGATCCGGCCCGGCCCGCCGGGGAGCTGACCGAGGCGGTGGAGGCGGTCGACGCGGCCTACGCGCCGGAGTGCCTGGCCTCCTGCGAGCTGGCGTTCCACTGCCGGGAGCGGTCCCGGGCCGCCGATGCGGTGACCGCGCTCGGCCGCTCCGTCCGGGGCGAACTGGGCGCGCTGACCACCGTCGGCGCGGCGCTGGAGGCCGCCGCCGGGGCGGGCGATCCGGACGACCCGACCTCCGCGGCCCTGCACCGGGCGGCCCGGCTGCGCGCCGAAGCCCTGGAATTCTCCGCCGTCCGCGCGGACCCGCTTCCGGAGGACCTCGCATGCCCCTGCTGAACACCCTGGCCCGGCTGCAGGCCGTCCGCGCGGGGCGGGCGCAGCCGCTGGCGACCGTCCGGCACCGGCACCTGGGCGAGCGTCCGCTGGTGTTCGTCCCGCTGACCACGGCCGGTGAGGCGGGGGCCCCGCTCGGCGCGCTGGTGGGCACGGACCGCGCGGAGCCGCGGCTGCTGGTCGTCACCCAGCCGCGCGACCGGGACCTGCGCTGGGCGTTCCTGGCGGCGCTGGCGGACGAGGTGCTGCCGTACCTCGACGGGTACGCGGAGGAGGTCGAGGCCGCCGAGCGGACCGAGACGGATCCGGAGAGCGGCAAGAAGGTCAAGGTGGTCACGGAGCTGTGCGCCGACGCGCCGCAGCTGATCGTGCCGAGCCGCGCGGGCGTCGAGTACGTCCGGCTGCTCGGGCGGTCGATGCGGTTCCGGCGGACGGCCGAGGAGGACCCGGACACCCCCTACCCGGCGCCCCCGCGGGTGCCGCTGCTGGGCCGCTGGTTCACCCATCTCGGTGAGCGTTCCCGGGTGCCCGGCTCCTCGATGCTGCTGTCGGCGACGGAGCTGCTGGCCCGGCACTGGGCGAGTGGGCAGAGCAATCTGGAGGACCAGCACCTGGGCGCGCTGCTGGCCTGGCTGGACCCGCCGGAGGGCGAGTCGGGCGCGGAGGCGGCGCTGCGCGCGGAGCTGGGCCGGGACCGGGACGGGCAGCTGCTCGTCCCGCCGGCCGGTCCGGCCACCGACCCGGCCTTCGACAACCGGCTGCTGGCCCCGGCGATGGCCCGTTACGACGCGGCCCGCGGCGCCGACCCCCGCGTGGAGGCGGCGGTGGAGCGGGCCGCGGGCGAGGTGCGGCGGCTGGCCGAGTCGCAGCTGCGGCCGACCTGGGACGCGGTGTGGCGGGCCCTGGACCTGATGCGCGCGCTGCCCGAAGGGGCGTACGTCGAGCAGCGCTGGACCCGGGACCGCTGGTCGTACACCGGACACCGGGACCGCGTCCGGGCGGGCGAGCCGCCGCAGCCGCGCCGTGACGACGCGGTGACGGCGGCGCAGAAGCTGGCCACCCGTGAGACCGAGCAGGTCCGGGTGGAGGCCCAGGAGGCCCTGGACGACCCGCTGGTGATGGCGGGCCGGCGGCTCGCGGGCGAGGCCTTCGCGGGCGAGGTCACCGAGGTGGTCATGGAGTGGACGCAGTCCAAGCGGCCCAGCCCCCGCCCCCTGGTGACGGTGGCGACGGAGGACCGGCCGCAGCTGCCCGAGGACGGCGGCCGGGTGAAGGTGTACCGCGCGCTGGACGGGCGCCCGCAGTCGGCCGAGTTCGTCGGCTACGCCGGTCCCCCGCGGGACGGGCTGCTGGTGCTGCGGCTGCTGGACAAGATGGGCCGCGGCAAGGAGCCGGACGCGGGCTCGGTGCCGGGCAAGGGCGACCGGGTGTGCTGGACGCTCTTCGAACACGACGCGCGGGGCGGGCCGAAGCTGCCCGACCCCGAGCACACGCCGTGGACGCACGGCGGCCCGCCCGGATCCGCGGCCCCCGCCGCCGTGCCGTCGCCCGACGCCGTGACCGACGAGGACATCCTGTGACCGCGACCCTGTCCGCGCCCGAGTCCGGGTCCGACCCGGGCGCCGCCGCCGCGCGGGCCACCGAGGCGATCCTGCGCGACACCCTGCACGGCACCGAGCGGGGCGTGGTCGTCGACTCCCCGCCCGGGGCCGGGAAGTCCACGCTGGTGGTGCGGGCGGCGCGGGAACTGGCCGCCGCCGGGCGCCGGATGATGATCGTGGCGCAGACCAACGCGCAGGTCGACGACCTGGTGCTGCGGCTCGCGGAGAAGGACCCGGAGCTGCGGGTGGGGCGGCTGCACAGCAGTGACGGCGATGCCTACGACAAGGCGCTGCTGGAGCTGCCCTCGGTGACGCTGTCCGCGAAGGCGGCCGACCTCGCCGAACTCCCGGTCGTCATCTCGACGGCGGCGAAGTGGGCGCACACGCAGGGCGTGGAGGCGTGGGAGCACGCCATCGTGGACGAGGCGTACCAGATGCGCTCCGACGCGCTGCTGGCCGTGGCGGGCCTGTTCGAGCGGGCCCTGTTCGTGGGCGATCCGGGCCAGCTGGACCCGTTCAGCGTGGTCGGCGCCGAGCAGTGGGCCGGGCTGTCCTACGACCCGTCCGCCTCGGCGGTCTCCACGCTGCTGGCGCACAATCCGCAGCTGCCGCAGCACCGGCTCCCGGTGTCCTGGCGGCTCCCGGCCTCGGCCGCGCCGCTGGTCTCGCGGGCGTTCTATCCGTATGCCCGGTTCCGCAGCGGTACGGGCCCGGGCGAGCGGCGGCTCGCGTACGGCGTGCCCTCGGACGGCTCGGGCCCGGACCGGGTCCTGGACGAGGCGGCCGAGGCCGGGTGGGGCCTGCTGGAGCTGCCCGCCCGGCACACCCCGCGCACCGACCCGGAGGCGGTGGGCGCGGTGGCCCTGGTGGTCCGGCGGGCGCTGGACCGGGGCGCGGTGACCTCCGACGAGCGGAGCCCTGCGCCCGCGCCGCTGACCGCGGACCGGATCGCGGTCGGTACGGCCCACCGCGACCAGGCCTCGGCGGTCCGCGCCGCCCTGGCCGCGCAGGGGGTCACGGGGGTGACCGTCGACACCGCGAACCGGCTCCAGGGCCGCGAGTACGACCTCACGGTGGTCCTGCACCCGCTGTCCGGGCGCCCCGACACGACGGCCTTCCACCTGGAGACGGGCCGCCTGTGCGTCCTGGCCTCCCGCCACCGCCACGCCTGCGTGGTGGTGGCCCGGGCGGGGATAGCGCGCCTCCTGGACGACCATCCCTCGACGGAACCGGTCCAGCTGGGCGTGACGATGAAGTTCCCGGACGGCTGGGAGGCGAACCACTCGGTCCTGGCCCACCTCGAGGAACACCGGGTGAGCTGGAAGCCGTAGCCCGGCCGTACGCGCGTTCCCGCGCCGACGGGCCCCCTTGGGGTGGGCTTGCGCGGCGCTGGACAATGGACGGTGGCCCGGAAGGAATTCGTCCGCGAAGCAGGAGGACACGCATGGCAGAGCCCGAGCGCACCGAGCGGAGGCTGCGGCCCGCGCCGCTGCTCTTCGAGCCCTCGGAAGCCGCCACGGATCCGGAGCACTTCTTCGATCTCGAATCCATCGAGGACCCGCGCGAACTGCTGGCCCGCGCCACCGAACTCGCGCTCGCCTTCCGGGCGGCGCAGGACCGGGCGGTCGAGTTCCAGGCCATGGCGGCCGCCCAGCTTGCGGACCCGCGCCGCTTCGACCGGCTGACGGCGGCGGCGATCGGCGCGCGGGCGCAGTGGTCCGAGGACTACGCCGAGAAGATGATCGACTTCGGCGAGGGGCTGCTGCGGGGCAGCGCCGAGGACCGCTGAAGCGGTCGCCCGTACACCCGTTCTGGCATATGCGCAGCGCAAGATACCCCAGCACGCACCACGCTGTCCGGGTTTCCCGTAACTCCGGGGAATCAGCTCGCTACGGCCGGTAGACCTGCCCCATGACCACCATGACGACGGCTACCGGCTACCCCGCCTCCCACGGACCCGCCACCCACGTCACCCCGCAGGGCGCCGCGTGGCTCGCCTCCTCCTCGCCCTACCCGCACAGCACCCTCACGCTGTGGCGGAGCCGGCCCACCGCCCCCGCGGTGCTGCCGTGCGGTACGGCCTTCGACGTGGTCAACGTCCCCGTGGTCCTCGGGCGCCGGATGCTGGACCTGCTGTGGGCCGAGGGGCCGGGCTCCGGCCCGGTGGCCGTGCACCGCGGCCGGATGCTGCTGTTCACCGCCCCCGGCACCGCCCAGCGGCTGCCCGCGCTGCTCGCCTGGGAGGAGTGGGGCGAGGCCCACGGCGCGGCCTCGGGGCCGCTGCCCGCCCCGCTCTGCCACGGCCGGGGCGACGCCGTGACCGTGCCGGCGCTCACCCCCGCCCCCGGCGCCGCGCCCGGGCATTCCCGCTGGCTGGTGGCGCCGGACACCCGGCTGCCGTGGCTCCCGGGGCCGGAGGCCCTGCTGTGGGCCTGCGTCCGGGCGGCCCGCGGCGCCGCCTCGCCCGACACCGCCCCCGCCCCCGCTCCCGCCCCCGCTCCCGCTCCCGCGGACCTGCGGATATCGATTTTTCCTTCGGCGGATCCGGATGCTAATGTCTACGACGTCAGCAGGCGCCGCTAGCTCAGTTGGTTAGAGCAGCTGACTCTTAATCAGCGGGTCCGGGGTTCGAGTCCCTGGCGGCGCACAGACGGGGAAAGGCCCCCACGCGAGTGGGGGCCTTTTTCGTGCGCCGCCGCACGGAGTCTCTAGCTGGTGATCTTCACCGTGTACGCGCCGGACTGGGTGCGGTCGGCCACCTCGATGGTGATCCGCTCCCCCGGCACGGTGAAGGTCTCCCCGACCTCCAGCGGCGCGTCCGCGAGCGGCGGGTAGACCGAGCGCCCCCAGCAGGCCTCGGTGTCCGGGTGTCCGTCCAGCACCTCGATCGGACCGCCGCCGGACGCGGGCTCGTTGCGCACCCGGTAGACCAGGACGCCCTCGGTGCAGGTGTCCCCGTCGTTGCCCGCCGAACCCCGGGCCTCGATGGCGATCGCGCTGCCGGGGCCCGTACGGACGACCGCGAGCCGGGTCCCGACCGAGCCGCCGCGCTGCGGGGCCTGGCCCAGCGGCTGGAGGGTGTGCAGGGAGGTGCCGCCGCGCACGCAGTCCACCTGGCCGGGGCCGATCCAGCCCAGCTTCCACTTGTGCCAGGCGAACAGGTCCGGGGCCATCCCGAACTGGCTGCCCATCACGTCCCAGTCCCCGACGTAGGTGTCCCAGTCCCCCTTGCCGTCGGTGGGCCGGTGGTAGAGGTCGGGCAGGTCGAAGACGTGCCCGGTCTCGTGCGCCAGCACGTTGCGGTCCGGCGGGTGCTTCTCGAAGACGGTGACGATCCGCCGCAGATCGGTGCCGTCGGCCCGGATGGGACGGTCGAAGTTGACGACCTTGGTGGCGTCGGAGTCCACCCCGGGCGCGTCCGGGTCGGCGACGAAGTACACGATGTCGTACCGGCTGAAGTCGACCTCGGGGTCCGCGGTGGCGACCGCGTCACGCAGATAGGCCGCCCGCGCCTCGGGGGCCCAGTCACGCCGTATCCCGTAGGCGGTGGACGGCTTCGGCATCCGCATCCACTGCCGCTGGGGATGCGGGACCAGCCGGAAGCGGCCGTACGAGGCCCGCTCGAAGAAGTCGCTGGTGGCGGGGAAGTAGTCGCCGGTCAGCTGCTCGGGGGTGGTGAGCGGCCGGGAGTCCGGGAAGGACAGGAAGACCATCAGGGCGTTGAGGGAACGTTCCGGCTTGGGGTAGGCGCCGTTCCAGGTGTCCAGGCCCAGCGAGTGGTGCGCCTGAGTGCGGGTCAGCGCGCACGGCCCGGCCCCCGGATCGGCCACCGCCGGACCCGCGACGAGCGAGATGGCGGCGATGGCCGCGAGGGAGGTGAGGGCGGCCGCGGCGCTGCGCACGCGGTAGCGCTCCACTCCCCCGGGTGTCTGCTGTCGCGGCACATCGACCTCCGGTGGTGGATTTCGTAACATCCCACTCACCTTGCGGCGATTGTCTTACTAATGTCCTGTTCCGGTGCCCCACACGAGTGAGGGATCCGGCATCCTGGTGACCCTGGGGCTGTACGGGCATATCCAGCTGTGCCTACGGATCGTCACGAGCGATCACCTGAGATCACGCACGGACGTCGCGTGCTCACAGCCGCGCAGAAACGGTCGGGCGAGGAATGGCCAACGAACCGTCAGCTCGGTGAACCCATGGCCTCCGCACGGCGACGCCGCTGGATAGGGCCTCCCGGCAGCCTCTATGATCGGCACACTTTCCTGCACGGACACCACGAGCACTGCGGGAGCGAACGGTGAGCGGAACCTCAGAAGGAACCGGTTCGGCGGCCGACAGCATCCGCCCGGCCACTACGGAGCGTCACCCGGCCGTTCCGGCGGCGTCGGCCGCGCCCTCGGGCCCCTCCGGCCGGACCACGGCGGTCCGGTCCGCGACGGCCCGGACCACGACGGTTCAGGCCACGGCGGAACGGGCCACGACGGTCCCGGCGGCGCCGGACCGGCCGACGGGACGCCCGACGGCCGAGGCCGAACGGCGCGACTTCCGGGCCGCGTTCAACGCGGCCCACCTCGCGATGGCCGTCGTCGACCGCGACGGCTTCGTCGTCGCCGCCAACGCGGCCCTCGCCGGGCTGCTCGGCAGTGAGCCGCACGCCCTCGACGGGCAGAGCGCCGCCGACCTGGTCGACCTGGCGGCCGAGCCCCGCACCTGGCAGGCCTACCGCGAGGTGCTGCGCGGGCGTCAGGCCCGGCTGCGCTGCACTCGCCGGCTCAAGCACCCGGACGGGCACTCGCTCTGGACCGAGGTCACGCTGGGGCCGGTGCCCGGGACCGGTGACGTCCTGCTGTCGGTCGCCGACATCAGCGACCGGCGCGACCTCCAGGCCCGGCTGCGCCACCTGCAGATGCACGACCCGGTGACCCGGCTGCCCAACCGGGCCCTGTTCTTCGAGCGGTTGTCGGCCGCCCTGGAGACCCCGTCCTACGAGAAGGGCGGGACGGGCCGGATCGGCCTGTGCTACCTCGACCTCGACGGGTTCAAGGCGGTCAACGACACCCTGGGCCACCGGGTGGGCGACCGGCTGCTGACCGCCGTCGCGGCCCGGCTCACCCAGTGCGCGGACCAGTCCGGTTACGGGCGTACCGGCGGCCACCTGGTCGCGCGGCTCGGGGGCGACGAATTCGCCCTGCTCGTCGAGGACTCCACCGGGACCGAGCAGCTCGCGGACCTGGCCCGCTCGGTGCTGGCCGCCGTACAGGAGCCGTTCGACCTGGCCGGACAGCGGCTGTCGGTGTCGGCGTCCATCGGCGTGGTGGAGCGGGTGACGGCCGGGACCTCGGCGACGGCCCTCATGCAGGCCGCCGACACCACGCTGTACTGGGCGAAGGAGGACGGCAAGGCCCGCTGGACCCTCTTCGACCCGGAGCGCAACGCCCACCGGATGACCCGCCAGGCCCTGTCCTCGACGCTGCGTCCGGCGGTCGAGCGCGACGAGTTCATGCTGGAGTACCAGCCGCTGGTGGACCTGGAGAGCGGGGTGGTGCGGGGCGTGGAGGCCCTGGTGCGCTGGAACCACCCGCAGTTCGGGACGCTCACGCCGAATCGGTTCATCGGGATCGCCGAAGAGGACGGCTCCATCGTCCAGTTGGGGCAGTGGGTGCTGCGGACCGCCTGCCGCCAGGCGCGCCGCTGGCAGATCGAACACCCCAGTGACGCACCGGTCTTCGTGTCGGTGAACGTCGCGGTGCGCCAGGTGTGGGACTCCGACCTCGTCGGCGACGTGGCGGAGATCCTGGCGGAGACCGGGCTCGCGCCGCAGCTGCTCCAGCTGGAGCTGACGGAGTCGGCGGTGATGGGCTCGGCGGGGCGGCCGCTCCAGGCCCTGCAGGCGCTCAGCGACATGGGGGTGCGGATCGCCATCGACGACTTCGGCACCGGCTATTCGAACCTGGCCTACCTGTCCCGGCTACCGGTCTCGGTGCTCAAGCTGGACGGCTCCTTCGTGCGCGGCTTCCGTTACGAGGAGGGCTCGCACCCGAACCCGGCCGACGAGACCATCGTGGAGGCCCTGGTGCAGCTCGCGCACCGGCTGGGCCTGACGGTGACCGCCGAGTGCGTGGAGACCGCGGGCCAGGCGGCCCGGCTGCGCCGGGTGGGGTGTGACACCGGCCAGGGCTGGCTGTACTCCCGCGCGGTGGCCCCCGAGCGGATCGCCGAGATGATCAGCGCCCGCCCGGAGAACCTCGCCCGCTGAACACCGCCGCCCCCGCCCCTGGAGAGGGCGGGGGCGGCGCTCGCTCGGCGCGGGGTGGGGGGATCAGCAGGCGCCGAGGTCCTTCCAGACACCCCACTCGCCGGTGGTGCCGGGCACCTCGTTCTGCGTCCACCACTGAGCCTGCCACTTGTGGCCGCCGTAGGAGACCTGGCTGCCGCCCGTGTAGACGGTGCCGCCGACGTAGGCCGCGACTCCTGCGCAGCCCGCGGGCGGGGTGGTGGGAGGCGTGGTCGGCGGGGTGGTCGGGGGCGTGGTCGGCGGGGTCGTGGGAGGCGTCGTCGGCGGGGTGGTCGGCGGCTGCGTGGTGCCGCCGAGGGCGTCCGAGATCTGGTTCAGCAGGGTGGTCTTGTCGTCCAGGCCGAGCAGGGAGTACATCATCGCGCCGGCCAGGCCGCGCTGCTTGCCGTAGTCGACCCGGGCCTGGATGGACTTCTGGTTCAGGCCGGTGAAGAACTCGCCGTCCTTGTAGAAGTACGAGGCCTTGGCCTGGTCGTCCCAGAAGGTGGTGGCCGGGTTGTCGACGATCCCGCCCAGCTCCTTGTAGTTGGCGATGCCCGCCTGCTGGCTGGTGGGCCGGGCGGCCGAGGGGCCGGTCGCGCTCTGGGCGAGGCCGTTGGTGGTGCCGGCCGGGACGCCCTTCCAGCCGCGGTAGTAGAACTCGTAGCCCAGGGTCAGCTTGTTGGCCGGGAAGCCGCCCGCGATGCCGTAGGCCGCGTTGCCGTCGAGCCAGGAGTCGATGGCGTTCTTGATGCCGTACTTCTGGGTGCCCGGCGCGATCGGGTCGGTCGGGTCGGCGGCCGAGTTCAGCAGCGGGGACTGGTGGTAGGTCGGGCCGTCGGCGTCCCAGGCGCCGTGCATGTCGTAGGTCATGATGTTCGCGTAGTCGAGGTACGCGCCGATCTTGTCCGTCTCGATGTACTTGATCTTGTCCTGGCCGGCCGGGAGGGCCGAGGTCAGCAGGTACTTCTTGCCGCCGTTGGCCGCGCCGTAGGCGTCGAGCTGCGCGCGGAACTCCTTGAGCAGGAGCGTGTAGTTGGCCTTGTCCTCGGGGCCGGTGTGGTTGCCCAGGTGGCCGCCGGTGGAGCCGGGGTACTCCCAGTCGATGTCGATGCCGTCGAAGATCCCGGCCGCGCTGCCCGCGCCGCCGTAGCCCCCGTCGACCGGCAGGTTGCCCTTGATGTACTGGTCGATGCAGGAGGAGACGAACTTCTTCCGGCTGGCGTCGGTGAGCGCCGCGTCGTGGAAGTACTTGGAGTAGGTCCAGCCGCCGATCGAGATATTGATCTTGAGGTGCGGGTACTTCGCCTTCAGCTGCTTGAACTGGTTCATCACGCCCACGATGGGCTGGTCCCACTTGTCCGCGACGCCGCTGACGCTGTCGGCCGCGCTGAAGGACTTCTGGTAATCGGCGTAGGAGTCCCCCGCGCCGTCACCGGCACTGGCGTTGTTGTCGTCGCCCGCCGCCTTGTTGGCCTCGAAGCAGGTGAGGTTGGTGGGGTGGATGTTGCCGAACGAGTAGTTGAGGACGTCCAGCTTGCTCGCGATCCCCCGGGTGTCGAGCTGCTTCGGGTAGAAGGCGTTCCCGTACACGCTCCACTGGTCGTAGTAGGCGATCTTGACGCCACCACCGGCCGCGGCGGCGGCGGTGGTGGCGTCCGCGGCCTGCGCGGTGCCGAGGCCGGCGAAGGTGGCGAGCACCCCGGCGGCGAGGGCGGCCGTGGTGGCCGCGGCTATGAGCGGTTTACGGATGTGCATGGGGGGCCTCCGGGGGCGGGTGGGAGGGCAGAACGTTGCGGGTGAGAGAAGTGATAGCGATCACGCCAGCGCCGCGTCAATGGTTTGGACCAAACAAGGACTAGACCACTTGGACGACAAACGCCCTCGTCAGAGACCTGACCGCACAACAGAAACCGCCCGTCACCCCGGTGACGAGCGGTTTAAGGCCCCCTTAGGCCATGTCCCTGCAAGGTTTTGGCAACAAACCAACCAAACCCCGTCCGTGCGCACTCAGGCAGGTCGGACGTCCTCCGCGGGCATCCCGTACGCATCTGCGACGAGCCCGTACGAGCGCAGCCGGGCGGCGCCGCTGTGCCCGGTCGCGGTCAGCATCAGCTCGTCCGCGCCCGTCAGTTTCACCAGGGCGTCCAGCCCGTCCCGCACCGCGTCGGGGGTGCCGTACACGACGTTCGCGAGCCAGTTGTCGACGAACTCCCGCTCCAGGGAGCTGAAGGAGTACGCCGCCGCCTCCTCCGGCGTCGGCACCAGCCCCGGGCGCCCGCTGCGCAGCCGCAGCATCGACAGCGCCCCGGTGAGCACCTGCGCCCGGGCGGCCTCGTCGGTGTCGGCGGCCAGCGCGGACACCCCGATCAGGGCGTAGGGCTCGGCCAGCACCGCCGAGGGCCGGAAGCTGCGCCGGTACAGCTCGAGCGCGGGCAGCGTGCCCGCCGCCGAGAAGTGGTGGGCGTAGGCGAAGGGCAGACCCAGCTGGCCTGCGAGGCTCGCGCTGAAACCGGAGGAGCCGAGCAGCCACAGCGGCGGCCGCGCGGCCGGACCCTGCACCGGCCCGGGTACGGCGTGCACCCGGGCGTAGGGGTGCCCGTCGGGGAAGTCGTCGTCGAGGAAGCGGGTCAGCTCCGCGAGCTGGCGCGGGAAGTCCTCGGCGCCCTCGTCGAGCCTGCCCCCGCCGCGCAGCGCCGTGGCGGTGCGCCCGTCGGTGCCGGGCGCGCGGCCGAGGCCCAGGTCGATCCGCCCGGGCGCGAGCGCCTCCAGGGTGCCGAACTGCTCGGCGATCGCGAGCGGGGCGTGGTTGGGGAGCATGACCCCGCCGGAGCCGAGCCGGATCCGGGAGGTGTGGGCCGCCAGATGCGCCAGGATCACGGCCGGGGAGGAGCTGGCGACCCCGGGCATCGAGTGGTGCTCGGCCACCCAGTGGCGGTGGTAGCCGCGCGCTTCGGCGAGTCTGGCGATGTCCACGCTGGTCCGCAGCGAGGCGTGGGCCGTGCTGCCCGCGCCGACGGTGACCAGATCCAGTACGGACAGCGGTACCGGCGCCGAGCCGTGGACGGTTCCGTGGATCGCGTCCGCCGCGCCCACCGCGTCCCCCGTGTCAGCCATCTTCGCTCCTCTGTCGTGATCCGTCCGTGATGTGGCCGTACGAAGGGATCGAACAGCGGCCGGGCCCGGGGCATTCCCGGCACACCGGGACACGGGTCATGACCTTGGCATATGCCATCGGAGTAGCCACTGGCCGAAGGGCATAATTGAGCCATCAATCTCTTCAACAGGCGGTCCGCGTGGGCCTCTTGATGGCTATCGTGTGAGAGCAAGCGGTAACAACCTGCTAGGGGGAAACCGTGGCGCTGAAGCCCGAGCCGACCGCGCCGTTCCACTCGGTGCAGTACGCACTCCGCGTACTCGAAACGATCGCACGGCACACCGGTGGTGTGACCGACGTCCAGATCGCCCGTGAGACGGGGCTGCCCGCGGCCCATCTCACCCCGATGCTCCTCATGCTCCGCCGCGAGGGGTACGTACTGCAGGTGTCCGACGGCGCCTACGCGATAGGCGACTCGCTCGTCCTCCTGGGCTCCGGCATCGACCGGCAGCAGGCGTTGCAGGACAAGCTCCAGGAGACCCTGGACCGCCTGCGCGACTCGGTGGGGGCGGCGGTCTACATCAGCCGGTACGTGGACGGGGAAGTCAGGATCACGCAGTTCGCGGACAGTCCCCGCACGCCGAAGGTGCACGAGTGGGTCGACTTCCGCTCCGCCGCGCACGCCAGCGCGGTCGGCAAGTGCCTGCTCACGCAGCTCGACCAGAACGGCCGGCGCGACCACCTGTCGCGCCACAAGATCGCCCGGCTGACGTCGAAGACGATCACGAACGAGCGGATCCTGTTCTCGAAGCTGGACAGCCAGCCGGCCACCGTTCCCATGCTGGACCTGCAGGAATACGCCGTGGGCACGGTGTGCGCGGCGGTCCCGATCACCGCGGGATCGGCCGTGGGATGCCTGGCGCTGTCGATGCCGGTGGAACACGCGCACCGGCTGCGGGCCGCGGCGGACGCGCTGAACCGGAAGGCCGCGCCGCTCCTGCTGTCGCTCACGCTGTGAGCCGGGGGCGCGGCCGCGGGCGGGGGTACGGGCGGGGGTACGGGCGCGGTCGCGGGCCGGAAAGCACTTCGGGCGGTTCCCGGTGAACCGGAAACCGCCCGAAGCAGAGGTGCGCCGCCAGGGACTCGAACCCCGGACCCGCTGATTAAGAGTCAGCTGCTCTAACCAACTGAGCTAGCGGCGCCTCACAGGAGAAAATATTACCCGGTCCCCGGGGGTGCTCGCGACCACCTTCTTCCCGGGTCCGGCGGAGCCCGGTCAGCGGTCCAGCAGGTCCGCGCGGGACTGGGCCGCGTACGCCGCCAGGAGGGCGGCCAGGTCCCCCGGAGCCAGCGGCCGGTAGGCCGCGGCGGACGCCGGACGCCACCAGACCGGGTCCGTCGTGCGGAACCCGGCGCGCCGCAGGCCCACCCTGTGGACCTTGTTCGTCGCCGTCACGGGCATGGCCGGAACCAGCCGCACGTAGCGCGGCGCCATCTTCGTGCCCAGATCCGGCTGCGCGGCGAGGAACGCCTCGAACGCCTCCGGATCGAAGACCGCCCCCGGCCGCAGGGCGAGGGCCGCCATCACCTGGTCCCCGGCGACCTCGTCCGGCACGGCGTACACGGCGACCGCGGCCGCCGGCTCCCAGCGGGCCAGGATGTTCTCGATCATCGCGGCGGCCAGGTTCTCGCTGTCGACCCGCAGCCGGTCGTCGCCGCGCCCCGCGAAGTAGAGGAAGCCCTCGGCGTCGCGGAAGAAGAGGTCACCCGTCCAGTACCAGCCGTCGCGGGTGCGGGCCGCCTCCGCGTCCGGATTGCGCCAGTACCCCTCGAAGAGGCTGCGGCCCCGGTTGACCAGCTCCCCGATGGCCTCGTCGCCGTTCGTCAGGCGGCCCCCGGCGTCGAAGGCGGCGGGCGGGCACGGCGCGCCCGTCTCCGGGTCGACGACCGCCAGGTCGTCCCCCGAGCCCGCCCGGCCCAGGGCGCCCGGCGGGGTGTCCGGGGTGCGCTGCACGGAGGCGCCGCCCTCGGTGGCGCCGTACCCCTCGACGAGCCGGACCCCGAAGCGCTCGGCGAAGCGGGCCGCGTCCACCGCCCCGGCCTCGGTGCCGAAGCCGAGCCGCAGCGGATGGTCCCGGTCGTCGGGGCGCGGCTCGGTGGCCAGGAGGTACTGGACGGCCCTCCCGACGTAGGTGAAGTAGGTCGCCCCGTACGCCCGTACGTCGTCCAGGAACGCGGAGGCCGAGAAGCGCCGGCGCAGCGCCACCGAGGCGCCCCCGGCCAGCGCCGGGAGCCAGTCGGCGATGACGGCGTTGCCGTGGAACATCGGCATGCAGATGTAGTGGACGTCGTCCCCGGTGACCGAGAACTGCCGCGCGAGGGCCGCTCCGGCGGCCGCGAGCCGCCCCTGGGTGCAGATGGCGGCCTTGGGGGCGCCGGTGGAGCCGGAGGTGAAGTAGAGGAGCAGCCGGTCGCCGGGACCGGGACCGGCGGGCCGCAGCGCGGCCTCGCCCGGCTTCGCGCCCGCGTAGGGGGCGAGCAGGTCGGCGTACGCGCCGTCGTCGTCGGTCACCAGGATCCGTACGCCGGGCAGGTCGAGGCCGTCGAGGAGCGGCAGGTGGGCGCGTTCGGTGACCAGGACCCGGCAGTCGGTGTGCAGGATGTCGCGGGCCAGCTCGGGGCCGCGCCGGGTCGGGTTGATCCCGGCGACGGCGGCCCCGGCCAGGGCCGCCGCGCCGAGCCAGAACGGGAACTCGGGGGTGTTGTCGAGGAGCACCCCCACGTGCGGCGGCGCCCCCGGGGGCAGCAGATCGACGAGCAGCGCGGCGCGCGCGGCACTCTCCCGGGCGGTCCGGTGGTGGCTGAGGACGGTCCCGCCGTACCTCAGCCCGGGCCGGTGATCGCCCCATTGGCGGGTGATGAGCTGCGCCACGGTCTCGGGTGTCGTCGTCCGCATGCCGCCGGAGAATAGCTGACGCTACGTCAGAACTGAACGTCGGAGCAGGAGTAGAAGGCGTTGGCGGTGTCGTTGACGGTCCACACCGCCAGGATCATGTGCCGCCCGGTCTTGCCGCTCGGCAGCGTGCCGTGGTGGATGGTGGTCATGTCGGGCCGGGCGCCGTTGTAGGTGACCGTGAGGAAGGGCTGCGGGTCGAGCGAGGCCCGGGTGAGGGGCTTGGTCGGGTCCCATCCGTTCTTGGTGACGTAGTAGCGGAAGTCCGTGGTGGAGTGGTTCGCCGTGAACTGCCACCGGAAGTCGTAGGGCGCGCCGCTGGTGATCTTGGTGGTCGGCCAGGTGCCGCCGCGCGGGTCGTCGAGCTGCGCGAACTCGGTGTGGTTGCCGGAACATATCCGGCCGTCGGCGGGACCGGCCGCCGGGAAGCCCTTGAGGCCCTCGACGCTCTGCGGCTCCCACTGGATGGGTCCGCAGTCGGCGACGGTCTTGTTGGCGCAGAGTTTCTGCCGGCTGATCGGGGTGTCGGTGTACCCGTGGCTGCTCGCGGTGGGGGCGCTGAGGACGGAGACTCCGAGGATCACGCCGAGGCCGAGCGCGGCGGCGCCGGCCCGTCTGGGCATGCGGACGGGCATGCGGGTCTTACGCATGATGCTCCTTGAACGTGGGGGGAGTTCGGTGAGCGTGCGCACGCGGTGGGGACTGCGGTACCGGAATTCAGGTCTAGACCAAGTTCCAGATTATTGACGGGAGTTGGCCATGTCCAGACCAATCGGCGAACGAGCGTCCCGCAATGTGGGCGGCGTGGTGGGCGGGTGCCGTGGGCGGGCGTGGGGAAAGGGGCGGGCGTGGGGAAGGGGCGGGCGTGGGGAAGGGGCGGGCGTGCGGAAGGGGCGGCCGGTGGTTCCGGCCGCCCCTTCGGGGTCTGGGTGAGACCCGGCGCCACTCCCCGGCGCTACTCCGGGCGGCCCGTGTAGAAGGCCACCGTCAGGTCCTTCACGAGCGCCTTGCGCTCGTAGTCGTCCAGCTCGACGAGCCCGCGCGAGGTCAGCCGGTTGACGGTGTCGTCGACCGCGTCCACCACCGACGTCAGCACGCTGTCCCGGTGCTTCGCGTCGATCGCCGCGACCCGGCGGCGGCGCATCGCGGCGGCGACCTCCGGGGCGTACTCGATCCGGGTCGGCTGGGCCGAGTACACCTCGATGCCCACGGCCTCGGTCTCGGCCGCCAGCATCCGGGTCAGCGCGTCCCCGACCGCCTCCGCGTCCCGCAGGGTCGGGGCGTCCTCGTGGAAGGCGTCGGCCGGGAGCTGCGAGAGCACCCGGGCCATGGCGGCCTCGACCTGCTCGGCGAGGTAGTCGATGTGGTCCTCGACGGCCAGCGCGGCCCGGGCGGTGTCCTTGATCTGCCAGACCACCTGCACGACGACCTGGAGGGCGAGACCGCCCGAGTCGACGGCGGGCAGCGGTTCGCTGCGCCAGTGCCGCAGGCGTACGTCGACCCGGCGGCGCAGGAGCAGCGGGCTGACCCAGAGCAGACCGGTCCGGCGGACGGTCCCGCGATAGCGGCCGAACAGGGTCAGCACCCAGGCGTGCCCGGCCCGGCCCCGGCCGAGGCCGCCGAGCGCGAACAGGGCGACGACGCCGAGGAAGGCGAGCGGGGGCCACTGGTAGGCGCGCAGCCCCTGGTACGCGCGGGGCGTCGCGCCGAAACCCTCCACCAGTGCGGCGGGCAGCGCCCCGGCCCGCCAGAGCACGGCCGCGCACCCGGCGAGGGCGAGCCCGCCGACGAGCAGCCCGACGGACCCGGGCAGCACGGGCCCGCGCCGCTCCCGCAACCGCTCGTCCCCCCGGGGCACCCGCCGCCCGGGCCCAGCCCCCGGCCCGGCCTTCGTGCCACGGGGGCGGTGGGTGGCCTGGCCGGCCTGGGGGCGGGGGCCGGCGGACCCGGGGCGATGGGGCGCGGCCTGGTTGCCCCGGGAGCGCGGGGCGGCGGGGGCCGGGCCCTGGGCGGTGGCCCCGTTGGCCCAGCGGGGGGTGACGGGGGCCGGGCCCTGGGCGGTGTCCCGGTTGGCCTGGGAGGGCGGTCCGGCGAACCCCGGGCCCGCGGCCGCGGCCCGGCCGGCCTGGGACGGCGGTCCGGCGGGCAGGTGGGCGGCCGCGTGCCACGGGTCGCGGGAGGGGTCCAGGGCGGTGGCCGCGTCGGCGGAGGCGGGCCACGGGCCCCGGGAGCGCAGCCCGTCGGGCGCGTCGGCGGCCCCGGGCCAGGGGCCCTGGGCGGCGGGTCCGTCGGCCGCCTCGGGCCAGGGGCCCTGGGCGGGCGGGACGGCGTGTGCGTCGGCGGCGTCGGGCCAGAGGTCCCGGGCGGGCGAACCCGCGGACATCCCGGGGGCTTCGCCCCCCTCACCCCGGGAGGGGTCCAGGGCGGCGGGCGCATCGGCGGAGGCGGGCCACGGGCCACGGGTGACCGGACCCGCCGACCTGCCGGTGCCTTCGGACCCTTCGCCCTCGGAGGACGGCGCGGCGGGCGCGGGCCGCTGGCCCTGGGTGGGCGAACCCGTCGGCATGTCGGCCGCGGACGCCGGGGCCGAGAAGGCCGGCTCCGGCAGTCCGTCGGTGGCCGTGTGGCCCTCGCTCTGGGAGGGCAGCCCGGTGGTCGTTTCGGTGGCTGCCGGCCCCGGTCCGGGGAAGGGCAGCGTCGGCACCTCGGTCGCCGAGGATCCCGGCCCGGGTGCCGGGAGGGTCACCCGGGGCAGGTCCATGGTGTCGTCCTCGATGCCCCGGGCGACGGCCTGCGCGACCACATGCGCGACCCCGGGCCCGGGCACCCCGCGACCGGGAGCGGGCGGCCACAGCTCGGCGCCGTCCCGGCCCAGGAGGTTCGCGGCACCTCCGCTCCCGGCCCGTGGGGGCGCGGGGTCATCCCCGGCACCGAGCCCCGCTCCGGCCCGCGTCGGTGCCGCCGCGTCGGCACGGGGGCCGAGCCGTGTCCGGCCCGCGTCCACCCCGCCGCCGAACCTCCCGTGACCCGGGTCCGCCGCCGCATCCAGCCGCGCTGGAGACGCGTCGAGCCCAACTCCGGCTCCGGCTCCGGCTCCGGCTCCGGCTCCGGCCATCGCCGAGGCCATGTCCGTACCGGCCGCGCGCATCGCGGGGGACGCGTTGCTTCCCGCCTCGCACCCGCCCTCGCACCCCGCCTCGTATTCCGTCCCGGATTCGGTACCGGTCCCGCCGCGCGCGGCAGGCACCTCGCCCCGGGCCGCGCCCCCGGCCGCCACGGCCGTGATCGCCTCGGCCCGGTCGCGCCCCGGGTCACCCGCGGCCACGCGACCGTCCGTCTCCGACGCGGAGACCCGGCTGTCGGCCTCGCCCGCCTGTACGGGACCGTCCGCCTCCGGCGCGGGTACGCCGCCGACGGCCCCGGGCTCACCCGCGAAGGCGTGCCCCCCGGTCCGTGAAGCGGACTGCTCCACGCCCCGCCCCGGGGGCGGGCCGTCCACCTCCCCGGCGAAGCCGTGATCCTCCTCGTACGACCCCGCCGACCACCTCGGTCCGCGATCGTTCGCCGCCGCGGCGGCGGCGAAGGGCTGAGCGCTGGACCGGTCCGCCCGGCCCGTACGACGACCGCCGAACCCCTCCGCCTCCGATGCGGACGCACCGCCCGCCGTGCCCGCCTGCGGCGCGTCGGCAACCGGCCCCACGGCGGCCTCCGACCCCGCCGCGAAGCCGCGCGAGCGGCCCGAACGCGCATCCAGGGCCGGGGAGTCCACCCCGCCGCCCGCCTGCGACACGGGCTCCGCGGACCGCTCCGGCCGGTGTCCCTCCGCCTCCGGCGCGGGCGGTTCCGCCGCCCGTGCGGGACGGCGGCCTGCCGGATCCCCCGCGAAACCGTGCCCCTCCACCTCCGGCGCGGACGCAACCGGCGCCGTGTGCGCCTGCGCCGGCCAACTCGGGCGCCGGGCGCCCTCCACCGGGTCCCGGGGGGCCGGGGCATCCGCCTCCGGTGCGGACGGCTGCGCCGCCCTCGCCGGGCCAGGGGTGGCCGCTTCGGCCGCGAAGGTGCGGTCGTGTGTCTGCGGATCGAGCGCGGTCCTCGGCTCCGCCGGGTGCGACCGGCGGTGACCGTCGCCTCGCGGTGAGTCGGTGAGCACGGCCTCCGGCCAGGCCGAGGGGTGGCCCGCGACCGCGTCCGCCTGGCGCGCGGACGGCTCCGCGGCCCGGGCCCGGCGGTGGTCGTCGGCCTCGCCCGCGGACTCTTGCCCCTGCCGTACCGGGCGGTGGACGTCCTGCTCGGGCGCGTCCGCGTGACCCTCCCGCTGCGATGCGGAGGCCCACGGGTCCGGCGTCGGCGCGGCGACCGACCGCTCCGTGGCCCGCGTACGGGTGTCGCCGACCGGCGCGTCGGCGACCCGGGGGGCGTCCGCCGGGCGGCGGCCCTCGACCCGTCCCGCCGCGACCTCCGCGGCCTCATCGGCACAGGTCCCGTCGGCCGCCAGGGCATCCGCCGCCGGGCGCGCGGCCGAGGTGGTCCGGGCCGACGCGACCTCGGGTCCTGCCGCGGGCGCCGCCGTGGCGGGCGGGCCGGACAGGGTGTGCAGGCCCGCCCGGGGCGCTGCCGGGGCCATCGTCCAACGGCCCGGGGCCGGGGCCCGGCCCGCACCCACGGCCGTGGCCTCGGTCGCGGGCACCCGGAGCGCGGGCTCGGGGGTCGGCCGGGTCGGCCGGGTCGGCGGAGCCGGGGGGATTCGCATCGTGCCCGTCGTGGACGTCGTACGCGTGGGGTACATCGTTTCCTCCGTCATGCGAACAGCCGGCGCCAGGTTTCCGGGCCCGGGTAGCCGTTGGCCGAGGCTCCGCGCCAGCCCTGCGCGCGCTGGAACGCCTCGACGCCGCGGCGGTCTGCCTCGTCCCACCGGGGGCCCGGGCCGGTCGTGTAGTACTTGCCGAAGCCCTTCTTCATCAGCTGCCGCCCCAGGGCGGTGACCGCGGGCCCGGAGGCGCCCGGCCGGAAGGCCCCGGCCCCCGGGTACGGCGGCGCACCGAGCGCCGACGGCCCCGCCGCGCCGGTCACCGCGGGCGGGATGTCCTTACCCTGCTTCTGGACCAGGAGCTTCCAGGTCTGCGGGCCCGGCAGGCCGTCCGCCTCCTCGCCCGTCCAGCCCTGGGCCCGCTGGAAGGCCTCGGTGGCCATCCGGTCGGAGTCGGTCCACTGCGGACCGACCCCCTGCGGGTAGAACCGCGCACCGCCGCGCGCGCTGAGCATCCGCCCGAGCTGGGTGACGTACTCGTTGTTCGCGCCCGGCCCGAACTTCGCCGCCCCCGGGAACGGCAGGTCGGCCACCGGCTTCGTGGGCACCGGCGTCACGGGCACCGGCGTCACGGGCACGGGCTTCGCGACCACCGGATTCGCCGCCCCCGGCTTCTCGGTCACCGGCTTGGCGCCCGGCACCTGCGCTGGAACCTCGGGAACGCCGACGCCCGTGAGCCCGTTGAAGCGGTAGGGCAGGTACTTCGTCGCGTTGTTCCAGTACCCGTACGGCGTGGCCAGCTTCCGCGTCGTCGGGCGTGTCTGCTCGTACGCGATGTAGTGCGTGCGGGTCTCGTCGACCCAGCCGCCGAAGAGCGTCACGTGCGAGCCCTGGTTCGGGTCGTCCGGGTTGTGGAAGAGCAGCATGTCCCCCGGCAGCAGCTCGTCCTTGGTGATCCGGGTGGCGAACTTGTCGAGGCTCCCGGTCCATTCGTTGGTGCCCAGGTTCCACGCCATGGAGACGTAGCCGGAGCAGTCCTGGCGGTAGCCGTCGGTCCAGTACAGCTCCATGCTGTACGGGACCTCCGCCTTCAGCCACACCTTCGCCCGGTTGATGATCGTCGTACGGTCGATCCGCTGCCGTACCTTCGGCGGCACCTGGCCCGGACCCACGTGCGCGGGGCCGTGCAGCGGGGCCCGCGCGCCCTGGGGGCTGCCCGGCGTCACGGGTCCCGGGACCGGCTCGGGGTTGGCCAGCGCCACCGCGCCTCCGGTGCCGCCGCCGAGCACCACTCCCGCGGCGGTGGCCAGCACCAGCGCGCGCCGGGCTCCGCGCGCGGCCGGGTGCCCGCCGTCCCGGAGCGGTATGGCCCGCGCGCGGGCCAGGGCCCGGCGCTGCTGGGCGCATCCCGTGCACGGGCAGTCGTAACCGGGGTCGTACTCCTCGAAGAGCGGCAATGGCATCGTGATCGGCGTCGGCGTCGGCACGCGCGTCGCCGCGTGCGGAGCCGCGTTCGGCGCCGCGTGCGTCGGCATCTGCGTCGGAGGCTGCATCGTCATGCGGTTCCGTCCACTCCCCTGCTGGTCCACCGGCCTGCCGGCCCACCGGTCGGTTCGTCCACTGTTCGGCCGGGACGCATCTGGTGGGGCGTCAGATACGGAACGGCCAGGACATATCGTGCACGATAAACACCCCAAACATGGGCTAATCGGACAAGGCTGGCGTGTGTTGTCACGAGCACCGCCACGGGTGGGGTAAAGTTCTCTTTGTCGGAACAAGCGCCGCTAGCTCAGTTGGTTAGAGCAGCTGACTCTTAATCAGCGGGTCCGGGGTTCGAGTCCCTGGCGGCGCACAGACACGAAGAAGCCCCTCGCTCACGCGAGGGGCTTCTTCGCTTTGCACCGCGGCGGCCGCGCGTCCGTGTCAGCCGTGTCAGCCGCTCACCGCGGCGGTGGCCGGGGAGGACCCGGGCGCCGACGGCTCGGCCGGCTTCACCGTGGCCGTCAGATACGCCGACACCACCACGTTCGCCGTGTACCGCTTCGCCGCCTTGTCGTACGAACCCCCGCAGGTCACCAGCCGCAGCTCCGCCCGGCCCGGCACCTTCGGCCCGTAGGCCTTGTGCGGGTCGAAGGAGTCCCGCTCGTACACCTGGATGTCGTCGATGGTGAATTCGGCCGCCATCCCGTCGGCCCGCAGCACCCGCACCTTGCCGCCCGGCTGCGCCGAGCTGAGCCCGTAGAACACGGCGGGCTTCGACTCGGTGTCCACATGGCCGACCAGCAGCGCGGTGCCCGCGGCGCCCGGCTGCACCCCGCCCGACCACCAGCCCACCGTGCCCGGCTTGTCGTACGGCGGGGGTTCGATCGCCCCCTCGGCGTCCAGGCCCCGGGTGATCACCGGGGCCTGGACACCTATGGAGGGCACGTCCACGCGCCGCGGCGGCCCGGCCGTGGCGGGCGCCGGGAGCGGGGCGTGCGGGGCGGGCAGACCCGGGGCCGCCATCAGGCCGGGCTGGGCGTACGGGCCCCCGGGCACGCCGGTGATCTCGCGGCCCCACAGCCACAGGCCCAGCACCAGGACCGTCCAGGCGGCGGCGGTCAGCAGCCGCCCGCCGCCGGAGGCCTTCTGCTCCGCCGTCACCGCGCGGCCCCCACGCGCCACTGCGCCGTCACCGCGCAGCCCTCACTCGCCGCTGCGGCGGCGGCGCAGGGCCAGGGCGCGGCCCGCGACGGCGAGGGTCGCCGCGGCGGCGAGCACCGCGCCGATCACCGTGTGCGGCAGGCCGGGGCCGCCCGCGGCGTGGTCCTTCTTGGCGGTGGTGGCGGTCGCGGGGGGCGCGGCGGCCAGCTCGGCGGCCATCCCGCCGCCGCCCGCGTGGACCGGCCAGATCGGGGTGGAGTGGTGCGAGGGCTGGTGGTGCTCGACCTCCAGCGAGCCGCGCACCCGGTCCTCGCGGTCGTCGCACCGGATGCGGATCTCGTGGCGGCCGGACCAGGCGTCCGAGCGGATGTGGGCGTCGCCCCACAGTTCCCGGTGGTCCCCGTGGCCCCGGCTGAGGCGGATCTCGGAGACGAAGGCGGACGACGTGGCGGACGCCCAGTCGCCGTCACAGCCGCGGACGCGCAGTTTGACCTGCGCTCCCGGGCGGGCGGGGTCGGGATCGGCCGAGACGCTGCCGCGTTCGTCCCCGTTGGCGAGGGCGAGGGGCGCGGTCACGGTGGTCACGGCGGAGACGGCCGTCAGGGCGACGGCCACCCCGGCGACACGGAGAGCGATCAGAGCACTGCGCATGGTGAACCTCCTCATCAAGGAGGTTCACGCGCGGCGCGCCGCTCCGCATCCGGAGCGGCGCGCGTTTGGCCCGTACGTGTCAGACGTACACCTGGACGAGGTGGATCGGCGGGACGAGGCCGACCGGCCTAGACGAGACCGACCGGCCTAGACGAGGTCGACCAGGTCCGCGATCGAGGGGACGGTCCGGGTGGGGCGGTACGGGAACTTCTCGGTGTCCGCCTCGGACGTCAGGCCGGTCAGCACGAGGAAGGTCTGCATCCCCGCCTCCAGGCCCGCGAGGACGTCGGTGTCCATCCGGTCGCCGATCATCGCGCTGGTCTCGGAGTGCGCGCCGATGGCATTGAGGCCGGTGCGCATCATCAGCGGGTTCGGCTTGCCCGCGAAGTACGGCTGCTTGCCCGTGGCCTTGGTGATCAGCGCGGCGACGGCGCCCGTGGCCGGCAGCGGGCCCTCGGCGGAGGGGCCGGTCTCGTCCGGGTTGGTGCAGATGAAGCGGGCACCGGCGTTGATCAGGCGGACGGCCTTGGTCATCGCCTCGAAGCTGTACGTGCGGGTCTCGCCCAGCACCACGTAGTCGGGCTCGTGGTCGGTGAGGATGTAACCGATGTCGTGCAGGGCGGTGGTGAGTCCGGCCTCGCCGATGACGT
Organism: Streptomyces sp. NPDC002138; assembly: GCF_040296485.1. Classification (NCBI taxonomy): domain Bacteria; kingdom Bacillati; phylum Actinomycetota; class Actinomycetes; order Kitasatosporales; family Streptomycetaceae; genus Streptomyces; species Streptomyces sp. NPDC002138. The sequence goes on from NZ_JBEOXE010000017.1 coordinate 116,364, forward strand.
AGGCCGTGCCGCCGGGGCGCTGGTCGTCGAGGAACTTGGCGGTGGCGAGCGCCGAGGTCCAGATGTTCTCGACGGGGACGTCCAGGCCCATGCGCTGGAGGCGTGCCTGGAGGTCGCGCGGGGTGTAGATGGAGTTGTTGGTCAGGACCAGGAAGGGCTTGCCCGAGTCGCGCAGCCGCTTGATGAAGACATCGGCGCCGGGGATCGGAATGCCCTCGTGGATGAGGACCCCGTCCATGTCGGTGAGCCAGGATTCGATCGGCTTGCGCTCTGCCACTGGACTGTTCTCCGCTCTCGGAGGCCTCCGCTGCGGAGGCCGCTGACCGTGATCCGCTGGTCTCTACCACCCTACGCGGGCCGGGCCGCGGACGCTCCGGGCGTCCACGACCCGGCCACCGCGTGCGGTGACCTGCGGGGATGCGTCAGCCGAGCGTGACGTTGTCGACGGTCCAGTACCAGTTGTTGGTGCCGCTGTAGCGGAAGCGGACCTGTACGTCGGTGGCGCCCGCCGGGACCTGGAGGGAGAGGGCCTCGCTCTTGGCGACGGCGTCCGCGGTGTAGCTCTTGACCACGGCCGGGGCGCCGCCGTTGTAGGAGACGAGGACCTGGGCGGTCTGCCCGGCCTCGTGGCGGTAGTGGGTCTGGAAGGCGAGGGTCTTCGTAGTGCCGCCGGTCACGGCCCACTTGGGGGTGACGAGGGTGGAGTCGAAGGTGCCGGTGTGGCTCTTGTCGTCCCACTCGTCGGAGTCGGCGACCGCGAAGACGTCGCGCGAGCGGACGTTCAGCTCGCGCCACTGGTCACGCTGGGACTGGCTCCAGAACTCGTCGGTGGCGAAGGCCCATCCGGCCCATTCGCTGACACCGCCCGTGCCCATCTTGGAGTTGTCGACGGCCCAGCCCGCGGGCGGGGTGTGCGTGAAGCCCTTCACGCCCGCCGGGATGCCGGTCTCGTCCACGCGCGCCTGGAGGTTCGGGCGCAGGGTGTCGAAGGGGTCGCTGTCCGGGGCGTCCAGCGGTACGCCGTCCAGTCCGGCGGTGGAGACGCCGACCTGCTGGAGCGCGGTGGCCGCGACGTCGACGAGGCGTACGTCGCTGCGGACCGAACCGGCGGGGATTCCCGCACCCTTGGCGATGACGAAGGTGCCGCGCTCCTGGATGGTCGAGCCGCCGTGGCCGCCCGCGTCGGTGTGCCCATGGTCGGTGGTGACCAGGATCTTCCAGTTCTCCTGGCCGTACGTCGGGCGGGCCTGGACGGCGGTGAGGAGCTGGCCGACGAGCTTGTCCACGCGGCCGATGGTGTTCAGGTACTCCTGGCTGGCGGCGCCGGAGGCGTGACCGGCGTGGTCGATCTCGCCGAAGTAGACGAAGGCGGCGTCGGGGTTCTGGTCGCGCAGTTCGGCCGAGGCCGCGGCGGCGATCTTCGGGTCCTCGCTGCCGTAGCCGTCGCGGTCGCCCTTGAGGGAGAGGCGCTTGTCCACCTTGGGCGAGAAGATCGGGCCGTTCTGGTCGGTGGAGGTGATGGGCTCCCAGTCGGCGGCCGCGTAGGTGTTGAGCGCCGGGTCGGCGTTCTCGGCGCGGGTGAGGAAGTCCGGGTAGGCCGTGTAGTTCTTGCCGGTGAAGGAGTTGTCCTTCACGCCGTGCTTGTCGGGCCAGACGCCCGTGGCGATGGTGGACCAGCCGGGGCCGGAGGAGGTCGCGGCCATCGGGTTCGCGTACAGGGTGCTGCGCGCGGTGAGCCCCTGGGCCATCAGGCCGTTGAGGTTCGGGGCGTCGGCGACCTTGACGCGGTCGAGGACGGTGCCGTCGATCCCGATGACCAGGACCTTGTTGACGGCGGCCGCGGCGGCCGCCGGGGCTGCGGTGGCGGGCGCGGCCGGGGCCGGGGCCGCCGGAGCGGTCTGGGCGGCGGCGGCGAGCAGGGCCGCGGCGGTGGCCGCCACGGCGAGGGCGCGTCCGGGCAGGACAGGGGACACGTACTCCTCCAGGGAGTAAGCGAAGGGGAAGACCGGGGGTGGGGCGGTGGGGCGGTGGGGCGAAGGGGCGGTGGGGCGGTGGGGCGGTGGGGCGGTGGGGCTGACCCTATGGACCAGACCCGTTATGCAAACGTCACTCTTCCGCGAGTGGGTGACGCCGACGTGACCGACCGGCTTCCGGTCAGCTGCCAGTGGCCGACTTCCACGCGTCCACGTACGAGGAGAGGTTCTTGTCGATGTCGGCCCAGTCCGGCTCGAAGACCTCGACGCCGGTCATGATCTTGGTCAGCTCGATCGCGTTGGCGTCGGTCGGCTTGACGTCACCGCGGGCCGGGAATCCGCCGCCGACCTCGCTGACCAGCTTCTGGGCGTCCTCGGTGAGGAGGTAGTCGAGGAGCTTCTTGCCGTTCTCGCTGTGCGGGGCCTTGGTCATCAGGCCCGCGGCGTAGGGGAGCGCGAAGGTGGTGGGCTTGCCGCCGTCCTTGGCCGGGAACCAGATGCCCAGGTTCGGCATGGACTTGGACTGGGCGAAATTCATCTGGACGTCGCCGTTGGCGGCCAGGATCTCGCCCTTGTCCGTCTTGGGCGCGAGCTTGCTGGTGGAGGAGGACGGGCCGACGTTGTTGGCCTGGAGCTTCTTCAGGTACTCCATCGCCGCGTCCTTGCCGCCGAAGTCGTGCATCGACTTGATGAGCACGGCGGTGCCGTCGCCCGCGACGCCCGGGGTGGAGTACTGGAGCTTGCCCTTGAACTTGCCGTCCAACAGCTCCTCCCAGGTCTTGGGGGCCTCGGTCAGCTCCTTCTTGTTGTAGACGAAGCCGAAGTAGTTGTCGACGACCGAGGTCCACTTGCCGTCGGCGGCCTTGCCGGCGCCGTTGACCTTGTCCGAGCCCTGGGGCTTGTACGACTGGAGCAGCCCCTTGCCGTCGGCCTGCTGGATGAACGGCGGCAGGGTGACCAGGACGTCGGCCTGCGTGTTGGACTGCTCGCGGACGGCGCGCTGCACCATCTCGCCGGAGCCGCCCTCGACGTACTTCACGGTGATGCCGGTCTTCTTGGTGAAGTCGGCGAAGACCTTGTCGTACCAGCCGTCGCCCTTCTCGCCCTTGAGGCCGTCGGCGCTGTAAACGGTGACGACCTTCTCGCCGCTCCCGGAGTCGGCGGCGGAGGAGCCGCCGCAGGCGGTGAGGGTCGCGCCGAAGGCGAGGCAGCCGGTGAGGGCGACGAGCGGGCGCAGCAGGCTGTGGGGCAGGCGGGACAAGCGGGATGCACGGGACACGCGGGACATTGGGCTTCCTTCGGGAGGGGGGAAGTACCGCTCAGCGGTACGAGGCTCTGGTGCGGACGCGGCCGACGGCCAGCAGCACCAGCAGGGTGGCGCCCATGAGCACCACGGCGAGGGCGGAGCCGCTGAAGAGCGAACCGCGGTCGGTGGCGGTGAAGATCCGGACGGGCAGGGGCATCCAGTCCGGCGGGTAGAGCATCATCGTGGCGCTCAACTCGCCCATGGACAGGGCGAAGCAGAGCCCGGCGGCGGCGGTGAGCGAGGGCAGCAGGAGCGGCAGCTTCACCCGCCACAGCACGTACGAGGGGCGGGCGCCGAGGCTGGCCGCCGCCTGCTCGTAGGCCGGATCCAGACGTACTGTCGCGGCTGAAACCGACTGGTAGGCGAACGCCGTGACAAGAATCGCGTGCGCCAGGATGACGATGCCGCTCGTGCCGTTGAGCAGCACCGGCGGGCGGCTGAAGGCGACGAGCACGGCGAGGCCCACGACCACGGACGGCACGGCGACCGGCAGCATGAACAGGGCGTCCAGGGACCGCTTCCCGCGCTTCCTCAGCCCGGCGGCGGCCAGCGCCGCCCAGGTGCCGGCGGTCAGCGCGAGCAGGCTGGCGGCGAGGGCGGTGATCAGGCTGGTGGTGAGGGCCTGGAGGGATTCGCCCCGGACCGCGGCCGCGTAGTTCTCGGCGGTCGGGCCGGAGGGGAAGGCTCCGGACCAGTGGGTGCTGAAGGAGGCCGCCACCACCACGAGCAGGGGCAGGGCGAACAGCGGCAGGAAGAAGAGGCCGAAGCCCGTCCAGGCGGCCCAGCGGCCGGACTTGCTATGCACCAGCACGCTTGCTCACCACCCGGTAGAGGCCGAAGAGGCCGACGGAGATCACGATGTTGACGACGGCGACCACGCAGGCGGCCGGGTAGTCGGATTCGAGGATGGCCTTGCCGTAGATCAGCATCGGCAGCGTGGTGACGTCCTTGGCCCCGGTGAACAGGACGATCCCGAACTCGTTGAGGCACATCACCAGCACCAGGCTGCCGCCCGCGCCGAGCGCCGGCAGGGCCTCGGGGAGGATCACCTTCCGGATGATCCGGCCGGGCTTCGCGCCGAGCGAGGAGGCCACCTCCAGCTGCGCGGTGTCCAGTTGGGAGAAGGCGGCGAGCAGCGGGCGCATCACGAAGGGCGTGAGGTAGGTGATCTCGGCGAGGAGGACGCCCCACGGGGTGGTGAGGAAGTGGAAGGGGCCCTCCGCCGCGCCGGTGACGTCGGTCCAGGCCCCGTTCGCCATCCCGACCGTGCCGTAGAGGAACAGCAGCGCGAGGGTGATGAGGAAGGAGGGGAAGGAGAGGAAGACGTCGATGAACCGGGCGACCGCCCTCGCCCCGGGGAAGGGCACGAAGGCGATGACCAGCGCGAGCGCGAAGCCGAGCGCCAGACACCCGACGGTGGCTCCGACGGCCAGCCAGACGGTCGTGCCGAGGGCGTCGCGGAAGGCTGTGGAGGCGAAGACCTTGGCGTAGGCGTCGAGGGCGCCGCCGCCGTTGTCGGGGGTGAAGGACTGCTGGACGACCAGCCCGAGGGGGTAGAGGAAGACCAGGGCCAGCACGACGACGGGCGGCAGGGACCACACCCAGGGGGGCGGCGTGCGCCACCGCGCGGCGGCGGGCGGCGGTGCGTCGGCCTCGGCGGCGGTGGTGTCGGCTTCGGCCTCGGCCTCCACCTCGGCGTGAGCCGGGTGTACGGGCGCGGTGGTGTCAGCCATCGGAGACCCCCGCCGACCCATCGGAGACCCCCGCCGACAGCAGGACCGCGTCGCGGGGTTCGAAGTGCAGGGTGACGTGGTCGCCGAGCGCCGGGGTCTCGCGCAGCTCCGGCAGGTCCGCCTTGATGCGGTGGCCGTCCACCTCGACGTACAGCCGGTGCGTCGAGCCGCGCCACTGCACCTCGGTGATCTTGCCGGTCAGGGCGTTGGGCCCGTCGCCGAGGGCGAGCAGGTGGGGGCGCACGCACAGGGTGGCGCTCGCGCCGGGCGCCGCGCGCCCCGGGTCGAGGTCCAGGGTCCGCCCGGCGAAGAGCGCGCCCCCGGTGGCGACGGTGACCGGGAGCAGGTTGGCGTTGCCGACGAAGGAGGCGGTGAATTCGGTGCGCGGCGCGCGGTAGAGCTCCTGCGGGGTACCGCAGTCCTGGAGCCGCGCCCGGTCCATGACCGCGATCCGGTCGGCCAGGGTGAGCGCCTCGACCTGGTCGTGGGTGACGTACAGAATCGATACGTCGGGCAGCTCGCGGTGCAGTCGGGCCAGTTCGGCGAGCATCCCGGAGCGCAGCTGGGCGTCGAGCGCCGACAGCGGCTCGTCGAGCAGCAGCACCCCGGGACGGATGGCCAGCGCGCGGGCGATGGCCACGCGCTGCTGCTGGCCGCCGGACAGCTCGCGCGGGTACCGCTTGGCGTAGGCCGCCATGCCCGTCATCTCCAGGGCCTGCGCGACCCGCCCGGGGATCTCGGCCTTGGGCGCCTTCTGGGCCCGCAGGCCGAAGGCGACGTTGTCCTCGACCCGCATGTGGGGGAAGAGCGCGTACTGCTGGACGACCATGCCGATGCCGCGCTTGTGCGGCGGGAGCGCGGTGACGTCCCGGTCGCCGATGAACACCCGGCCCGAGCGGGGACGTACGAACCCGGCGACCGCCCGCAGCGCCGTCGTCTTGCCGGAACCGGAGGGGCCGAGCAGCGCCATGACCTCGCCGGGCTCGACGCTCAGATCGAGGGAGTCCAGGACGGTGGTGGGCCCGTAGGCGACCGAGACCGCGTCGAAACGGATGCCGCTCACGCGGCGGACTCCGGCGTCAGCTGGGCCAGCGGGCCCAGCAGCGCGGGGAGTTCGGCGATCGAACCGAGGACGTGGGTCGCGCCGTGCGCGGTGAGGGCCGCGCGGTCGTGCGCCCCGGTGAGCACGCCGGCCACGATCCCCGCGCCCGACCGCTGCCCGCTGAGCATGTCGTACGCGGTGTCGCCGACGACGACCGTGCGGCGTACGTCGTCCACCGCGCCGGTGCGCAGGAACGCGGCCAGCACCATGTCCGGGTACGGGCGCCCGCGGCCGCCCGCGTCGGCGGGGCACAGGGTGAGGTCGGCGAGGTCCCGCCAGCCGAGGGCGTCGAGGATGGCGTCCTGGGTGACGCGGGCGAAGCCGGTGGTCAGGACGACGGTGCGGCCCTCGGCGCGGAGCTGCTCGATGGTCTCGCGGGCCCCGGGGAGCGGGGCGATCAGTCCGCCGTCGACCAGCTCGCCGTACGCCTCCTCGAAGGCCGTGTTGGCGCGCCGGGCGAGGTCTTCCGTACCGAAGAGGTGGCGGAAGACGGAGATCTTCGACTCGCCCATGGTGTCGCGGACGTACTGGAGCTTGGCGGCGTGGTCGGCGGAGCCGGGCTCGACGCCGAGGCGTTCGGCGGCGCGCTCGAAGGCGCGCTCGACGAGGCCGCCGTCGGCGACGGTGGTGCCCGCCATGTCGAGGACGACGAGGTCGTGGCGGAGCGCGGGGGTGATGGTGTTGATGTCGGTGGTGGGGTTGATGTCGGTGGTGGGGTTGATGTCGGTGGTGGGGTTGATGTCGGTGGTGGGGTTGATGTCGGTGGTGGGGTTGATGTCGGTGGTGCTGTTGGTGATGGTGTCGCCCATGTCGGTTACCAGCCCAGTTCGTTCGCGGTGGTTTCGGCTATGGCGGGCGAGCAGGTCATGCCCCGGCCGCCGGGTCCGGTCACCAGCCACACGCCGTCCCGCACCTGCTCGCGGTGGACGACCCGGGTGGTGTCGGTGCACTGCGCGTACACGCCCGCCCAGCGGTGCCGGATCTTCGGCAGCGGGCGGCCCAGGAAGGACTCGACGACCCCGGTGAGGTGGCCGTAGGGCTCTTCGAGGGTGTCGAACGCGAAGGGGTGCTCGTACTCGTGGGTGTCGCCGATGGTGAGGCCGCCGTCGCTGCGCTGGACCATCAGGAGCTGCATCTTGTGCGCGGCGGCGACCGGGGCCTGCGCCTGCTCGGCGTTGAGCGCGTCGAGGGCCTCGCTCCGGTACGCCGGGTAGTAGCGGAAGCTGTCCGCGTCGGCGACGGAGGTGGTCAGCGGCTCGCCGAGCGGTTCGGTCTGCATCATCTGGAGCCGGACCCGGCGCACGGGCAGGTCCGGGGCCAGCTCGCGGACCAGGCCGGACAGCCAGGCGCCGGTGGCCAGGACGACGGCGTCGCCGCGGTGGACGTCACCGTGGTCGTCGCGGACGGCGCCGGGGCCGGTGACCTCGCGGACCTCGCGCCCGGGGAGGAAGGTGTAGCGGCCGGAGGCCTTGAGGGCCTCGCGGAGGTGGAGCTGCGCGGTGCGCGGCTCGACGGCCGCGTCCCGCTCGCACCACAGGGCCGCCTCGAAGGCGCCGCGCAAGGCGGGGTTGATCTCGCGCGCCTCGGCGGCGGTGACCAGTTCGTAGCCACGGGCGGCGGCGTCGGGGCGGGCGACGGCCGCCTCGGCGACCGCGTACTCGCGGGCGTTGCGGACCGGGGTGAGGGATCCGATGGCGCGGAAGCCCAGGCCGGGGACCCGCTCACCGATCCGCTCCCAGAGTTCGCGGGCCCGCAGCGCGGTGTCGAGCTCCGCACCACCGGCCCGTCCACTGACCCAGATCTGGCCGAAATTGCGCAGTGAGGCACCGCGCGCCTCGGCTTCGCGCTCGATCTGGACGACCTCGTGGCCGCGTTCGACTGCTTGCCAGGCGTGCATGGTGCCGACCACGCCGCCTCCGATGACTATGACTCTCACCGGGCCAACGGTGGTCGGGCCCCATGGACCTGGGGGATCCGGCAGACGACACGACGGTGAACAGCCCTCGACTCTTGGACCAGACCCGTTACCGTTCTGTGATGTTACTGAGCCCCTTTGGTCCGGTTATCGCGTGCTTCGATCCCCGCTATTCGGGGCGCAGATGGGTCGTGAAGCTGAACCGGTCGCCACGGTAGAGCGAGCGCACCCGCTCCAGCGGCCGACCGTCCTGATCCCGCGAGAACCGGTGGATCAGCAGCATCGGGAGCGCGGGCGGAGTGCCGATGAGCAGCGCCTCGCGCGGCGTGGCCAGGACCGTTTCGAGCTTCTCGTCGGCGTCGCCGAAGGCGATGCCGAGCCGCTCCCGGAGATATCCGTAGAAAGAGGAATCCGGCTGGAATTCGCCGTCCAGGCGCGGGGCGCGGGCCACCCGGATGTACGTGCTCTCCAGCCCCACCCGCTCGTCGTCGGCCAGCAGCACCCGCTCCAGGTGCCAGACGGGCTCACCGGCCTCGGCCCCGATGCCGGGCGCGAGGTCGGGCGGGCAGGGGAACTGCTCCAGCCCGATGAGGTTGCGGCCGGGGCGGCGCCCCTGGCGGCGGACCCCCTCGGTGTAGCTGGCGAGGGAGAGCGGCTGCTCCAGCTTCGGCCCGGCGACGACGGTGCCGCGCCCGGCCCGGCGCAGCCGGCCCTCGAGGAGCAGCTCGCGCAGGGCCTGGCGGACGGTCTCTCGGGACACCTCGTAGCGCTCGGCGAGATCGCGCTCGGTGGGCAGCGCGCCGCCCTCACCGAGTTCCTCGACGAGGGCGGAGATGCGGGCCTTGACGGCGTAGTACTTGGGGATGCGCCCGTGCTCGGGAATGCCGGATCTGACGGGCGAGCCGGGGCGGTGCTTGGTCGGTTCCACGCTCGGACTTTACGGGGGCGGGAGCGGGGGCGGCGGGCCGGGCGGGGTGGCCGCACGCGTGACCCGCCACGGCGTCACGGCGTACGCGTGGCCGCACGCGTGACCCGCCACGGCGTCACGGCGCCGGACGCACGACCCGCTGCCGCGTCACGGCGTACGGCCGGGCGGGACCCTGCGCAGGCGGCGGGCGCCGAGCAGCAGGCCGCCGCCCGCCGTCAGGGCGCCGAGCGCGCCGAAGCCGTAGGCCCACTCGCGGGCATGGGGGTCCGCGGGGGCGGAGGCGGCGGGCCGGCCGGTCTCGGCGAGCGACCCCGCTCCGGCGTGCTCCGGCTCCCCCTCGTCGAAACCGGCCTCGACGGGTTCCTGCGGCCCCTCGACGGAGAACCGGTAGCCGCCGCTCTCGCCGATCCAGTCGCCGTCGTCGCCGTTGCGCTGGACGAGGGCGACGTCGGCGACCACCTCACCGGTGGGCGCCGTGGCGGCGAAGGCCAGTTGCACCTTGACGGTGGCCGAGCCGCCGGGGCCGACGGTGAAGCCGGGGAAGGCCTCCCCGCCGTCGAACACGGCGATGGTCTCGTCCCGGTCGGTGCGTTCCAGGCTGACGGGGAAGGTGGTGCCCTGCGCCTCGAACTCCATCCGGAAGTGGGCGGGGCGCAGGGCCCGCGCCTTGTCCGTGAAGACGACCACCGGGTGGATGGCGGTGCATGCGGAGCCGGTCGTGTTGGTCAGGTCCAGGTACCAGGTCTGCGGTCCGGCTCCCCTGCGGTAGACGGCCGGGCCGCCGCGGATCCGGGCCCCGATGGGGAAGGCCGCGCTCTTGCCGTCGCCGCAGCTGGCCCGGGCCCGCGAGGGCAGCGCGGGCGCGGGGCGGGCGCCGCCCCCGCCGGGGGGCGCGGGCGCGGCGGCCGCGGGCACGGCGACCGGTCCTGATACGGCGACCAGGACCGCGGTGAGGGCAAGGGCTTTGCGCAGTCGCATAGTGGGCCTTCGCTCGCTCGCCGGACGATGATCTGACGAAGCGACAATCACCCCGCCTTGGCCGCACCCTCGCACACCCCCCTCACCTCCCTCCCCCCGCCACGCCCCACCCACCCGGGGATACGCCCGATCGGCGCAGGCGGTGGGGGGGTGGGGCGAGGTGGGGGCGCCCGGCACCGGCTTCTTCCACTCGATGCTGGCGCAGGGCGTCTACCTGCCGCCGTCGTCCTTCGAGTCCTGGTTCGTCTCCACCGCCCACGACGAGCGCG
>NZ_JBEOXE010000018.1:0-124591 GCF_040296485.1 Streptomyces sp. NPDC002138
GACAGTTCCAGGCACGTGTCAGCCACTACAAACGACGCGGCCACACGCCACCAGAAACTGCCCAACCGTCACAGCAAGCACCGTTGCAGTACTAGTCCGGGCCGCCGTCCAGGAAGCCTCCCGACCGGTGCCGCCACGGCGCCTCCTCCGCGTTGGCTGCCAGGGTACGAGCGACCCCCAGGTCGCTAGTGCCGCGTCAGGCAATGTCCGCCCCGTCGCGACGCCAAGAGATCGGCTTCCTGGTGCCGGCCTTCCGAGCAATCGGGGGGACGCTCATCCACACCGATCGCACGCGGGAATCCGTCGAGCCGCGTCCGACTCCGTCCCTCTCGGACGGCCAGGGCCAGAGGGGACGAGGCGCGGAGAAGACCGGTGGCCGCCACCGACCACGTCCGACACCTCCACAAGCCGGTCATGAGCCGCCCCCCTTCTCCTGACGCGCTGCCTTTTCGCTGGTCGGAGGGCCTACGGGGCAACCGGTCAGATATGGCCGGTCCGGCGGCCTGGTCGCAGAGGGGCGGCCCGGCCAGTCTCGGAGGCAACGACCGGATCGACTCGTTCCGAAGACAAGGAACCCCCATGCCGATGACCGCGGTCTCCGCCCGGCCGGAGGTCCCCGCCCTCAGTCCACGAGAGCGCCGAGTGCTGTACGCGGCGGGCTGTGGCTTGTGCGACGCCGAGATCGCCGAGGTACTCGCCCTCCCCGAGCCCGAAGTGGTCGCCCTTCTCGGCCGAGTCCTCACCAAGCTCGCGCTGCCGGACCGGGCCGCCGCCATCGTCCACGCCTTCGACTGCGGCTTGGTCGCGCCCGGCCGCGGCCCGCGCCGCCGGGCGGCACAGGTGGCGCCCGTCCTGGCTCCCGGCCGACCGACGGTGGCCGTCGGCGGCCCCCGGCTGTCGCTCACACTCCTCGGGCCGCCGACCGCGCACCTCGCAGGGGAGCCCATCGATCTGGGTCCGCTGCGCCAGCAGGCGGTGCTCGCGATGCTGGCGCTCTCCTCCGACCGGCCGGTCAGCCGGAATCAGTTGCTCGACGGCGTATGGGGCAGTGAGCCTCCGACAGGCAACGTCGTGCCGGTTTACGTCTACAGGCTGCGCAAACTCCTCAGCACGGCCTCGGTGATCGAGCACGAGCGGTGCGGTTACCGGATCGGGGCGGGTCGAATCGAGCAAGATGTGACGCGGCTCGAGTCGCTCACCGCCTCAGCCGAAGCGGCCGAGCGCGCCGGTGACCTCACCGAGGCGGTGCGGCTCCGCACCGACGGTCTCGCGCTGTTCCGTGGCGAGCCCTTATCGGGCCTCCCCGGCCCATTCGCCGAGCTGGAGCGCTTTCGGCTCGGCCGCCACCGGATCGCTCTGACCCAGCGCAAGGCCGACTGCCAACTCCGCCTCGGGCACCCTTCCGAGGCCATCGACGAACTCGCCGCCCTCGCCACGGCAGAGCCACTGGACGAACCGGTCGCGGTCCTACTGATGCACACACTCCACCGCGACGGCCGCCGGGCGGAAGCCCTTTCCGTCTTCACCCGTACCCGGCGCCGCCTCGCCGAGGACCTCGGCGTCGCCCCCGGTGCCGCGTTGCGCCAGGCTCACCGGACCATCCTCTCCGGCGGTCCCGGCCTGGATCGACGACGTCCATCCAGGTGACACGAACCGATCGAACCCAATGAAGGACATCATGATGGAACCACTGCCCTCGGACATTCAAGTGACCGCGGACCAGGCCAACTTGGGCGCCCACAAGCACAGCTACGGAGATACCCGGGGCAAGGACTTCATCCAACGCCTGGACGTGTTCGACAACGGCATCGCGGTCCGGTCCAAGGACGGCACGTGTCTGGCCATCACCTGGCCCGAACTGAAGATGTATGAATCCGCCACCACCCTGTACGGAAATGTCTCACACTTCTACAACTTCGAGGACTACAACGGACACAACTTCCCCATCAACGGGGCCTGGAAGAAGTCCGACGAAATGGCCCAGGTGCTCCGCGTCGCCATTGCCGGCTCATGGGTACCCAACGCGCTGTCCAGCATCGCGGAAGGCAGGCCCTGGATCTTCGTTTCCGATCCGGCGAAACCCACGTACAAGCTGGCGCTGAGCCGGGAAGGGATAATCTTCGGCACAGTAACGCTCCCCTGGGAACACATCCAGTACATACGACTGGTCAGCGGCAACCTGGTCATCAAGAGGCACAAGAAGTTCCGGCCCGCCATGTACCCGTCGGGATGGATTCCGAACATCTACAGCTTCATGCACCTGGCCGAGACCTTGCGCGCCGGATAGCCCGCCCGGTCCGGCAGCCCTGATCATGCTCAGCAGCGCCACGACGAGGAGGCGGGCCGGGCCGGGCCGCGGCGACGTGCGGGCCGGAGGTGCCCGTGCCACGCTGGACGGAGTCCGGGGTGTACGCCGACCGGGCGACACAGCCGGTGTCCGCCGAGACCGAACGGGGCCTGCCGTGGTGCGAGGAACGAACGCGCCGTCCTGGCGGCGCCGCGCGGGCGCCGGATGCGCGGCCCTTCTGCTCGTGGCGCTGACCTCGGGGACCTCCGGGGCGGCGGCCGTCGGCGCGACGCCGACCCCGACGCCGACGCCCTCCGGCGACGGCTCCTCGGCCCCGCTCGACCCCCGCATCACGGAGATCATGCGCAAGCCGGAGTACCGCAACGCCCAGTGGGGCCTCCTCCAGACCGACCCGGACACCGGGCGGGTAGTGCACAGCGCGTTCCCCGGCCAGTTCTTCATCCCCGGGTCCACCGCCAAGCTGTTCAGCGTGTCCGCGCCCTGGAAGACCTTGGGCTCCGACCACCGCTTCGAGACGCCGCTCTACGCGGTCGGCGAGCGGCGCGGCGCGACCCTGGACGGTGATCTGGCGCTGGTGGCCCAGGGCGACCTCACCCTGGGCGGCCGGACCCGCCCGGACGGCACGGTCGCCTTCACCTCCCTCGACCACACCTACGCCAACGACGTCCCGGGCGCCACGCTCACCCCGCAGGACCCGCTCGCCGGGATCGATCAGCTCGCCCGGCAGGTGCGGCGCTCCGGGATCACCCGCGTCGCCGGGAACGTCATCGTCGACGAGCGGCTCTTCGCCCCCGATCCCGAGCTCGTCCCCACCCCGACCCCGCTGATCATCAACGACAACCTGATCGACCTGCTGTCCACCCCCGGGGACCGCGCCGACGCGCCCGCGCGGCTGGACTGGCGACCGAAGGCAGCTCCGTACCGGGTCACCTCGACGGTCAAGACCGTGGCCGCGGGCAAGCCGTCCGCGGTCACGGCGACGGCCTCCGAGAACGGCACCCGGATCCAGCTGTCCGGCACGGTGGCGGTGGGCGCCGCCCCCGTCCTGCGGGTGTCCCCCATCGCGGACCCGGCGGCCTTCGGGCGCGCCGCGCTGATCGAGGCGCTGGAACGGGCCGGGGTGCACGTCGGCGCGGCGCCGACGGGACCCAACCCGGCCGCCGCGCTGCCCGCGGACTACGACGGCCGCTCGCGCGTGGCCCTGTACACCTCGCCGCCGTACGCGGAGTACGCCAAGCTCATCCTCAAGGTCAGCCACAACCTGGGCGCCAACCTGGGCATCTGCCTGCTGGCGGTCACGGCCCGCAGCCACGACTGCATGGACGGGTTCCCGGTTCTGGCCACCTTCCTGGACGGGGCGGGCGTCGACCGCGCGCAGGTGCAGCTGCTGGACGGGCGGGGCGGCAATCCCGTCGACCGGTCCACGCCGCAGGCGGAGGCGCAGATGCTGACGTACTGGATGCACACCCCCGACGCGCGCCGCTTCCGGGAGGCGCTGCCCGTCCTCGGGGTCGACGGGCTGCTGGCCGACAACTGCCGCGACTGCCCGGCGCGCGGCAAGGTCTTCGCCAAGACCGGCGCCGCCGTCGGGCTGGACGCGCTCAACAACCGCCTGGGCGTGGGTGCGATCACGATCGCGGGCTATCTGGACAAGGGCGCCGGCCATTACGACGTGTTCTACGCCGGGGTCACCGGCGCCTCGACGCCGACGACCGACCCCAGCGGCATCCTGAGCATCGCGAACGACCTCGCGATGATCGCCGCCCACCTCCAGGAACGGTGAGGGACCGCGGGCCCGCCCCGGTCCGCGGCCCATGTCCGGACATGGTCCTTTGGGCAGAGATTGGCGTTGCTTGTCAGGCTTGAGATGTACGCGCACATCGGCTCCCAGGGGGACTCCCCCGGGCGGCCCGGTCTCATAGCTTCTTGATCGGTACGGAGTGCAGCGCTCCGTCGAACGGGAAGTGGGACGACGATGTACGGCAAGGCTTTCGCGCCCGAATACCGGGGTTCCTTAGGCGACCTCTCCGTCAACACCTCCCTGGAGGAGGTGCTGGCCAAGGCGCTGGAGGAGCGCCGCAAGGCCGATGAGGGCGGCCACGGCGCCGAGTCGGCGAGCGCGGGGCTCGCCGTCGCCGAGGCCAGCAGGCGCCTCGGCCGGGTCGAGGAGGCCGAGCAGGCGTGGAAGGACAGCTACCGGGCGGCCCGCGGGTCCGGCGACCAGGGGGCGATGGCCTGGGCGGTGTGGAGCGGCGGCACCCTGGCACGGCAGCGCGGCGCCCTCTCGCTGGCCCGGCGGCGGCTCGCGCTGGCCGCCGAACTCGCCGAGCGCGGCGGGGACGTCGTGGCCCGCGGCTACTCGCTGGCCGGGCTCGCCGAGACCGGCCGCATCCAGGGCGACCACGCGGCCGTCGGCGAACTCCACGAGAAGCTGCTGGCCGAGGCGCGCCGCCGGGGTGAGGCCCGCCACACCGTGTGGGCCCTGGAGGGCATCGCGCAGATGCACCGGGGCGCCGGCTCCTTCGACACCGCGCTGGCGCTGTTCGAGGAGGCGGCCGAGATCGCGGGGGCGGCGGGCGACGACCGGGGCCGCGCCTGGGCGCTGCGCGGGATCGCCGACGTACGCTCCGCGCGGGGCGAGACCGGGCGGGCGCTGGAGCTCTTGTCCGAGGCGGAGCGGATCTGCCGGGAGATCCAGCTGGTGAGCGCGCTGGCGTACAACCTGAAGATGCGCGGGAACGTCTTCTACCGCGCCGCGCGATACCCGGAGGCCGAGGAGTGCTACGCCGAGGCGTTGCGGGAGTTCCGCGCCATGGACGAACCGCGCGGAGAGGCGCTGTCCGGTCTGGGGCTGACCAAGGCCCTGGCCCGGCAGGGACGCGCGCCGGAGCGGACCGCGGCCGACCTCGACGCCCTGGAGGGGGCGCTCGTCCGGATCGGGCTGCGGCACGCCCGTGCCATGATCGAGCGGGCCCGTGCGGAGCTGGGCATCGTGACCGGGGAGCCGGGAGCGACCGCCGCCGACACCGCACCGGTCCACTGAGCCCGCGCCCGCCCTCGTCCCCCGCACGACCCACGACAGGAGTTCCGCCCATGTCCGCGCAGACCGGTCTGCCCACCTCCACGCTCCAGGCGACCCTGCTCCGCTCCCGGAGCCTGGTCGAGCCCGCGCTGCGCAAGGCCGTCTCGGAGCTGCATCCGGCGCCCGGCCGGATAGCCTCCCACGCCTTCGGCTGGTGCGACGAGGACGGCACCCCGACGGCCGCCGCGAACGACGCGGGCGGCAAGGGCATCCGCCAGGCGCTCGCCGTCCTGGGCGCGCAGGCCGTGGGCGCGGCCGCGGAGACGGCCGTGTCGGCCGCCGTGGCGATCGAGCTGGTGCACACCTTCTCGCTGATGCACGACGACATCATGGACGGCGACGAGCGGCGCCGGCACCGCCCCAGCGCGTGGAAGGCCTTCGGCACCGGGCAAGCGGTCCTGGCGGGCGACGCGCTGTTCGCCCTCGCCGTCCGGGTCCTGGCCGAGACGCCGGGCGAGGGGGGCGCCGCCGCACTGCGGCAGCTCACCGTGACCCTGGGCGAGCTGGTGCACGGGCAGGCCGACGACCTGCTCTTCGAGACCCGGCCCTGGACCGGTCCGGGCGCCGTGGACATCGCGGAGTACCAGGCGATGGCGGAGCGCAAGACGGGATCCCTGCTCGCGTCCGCCCTGGGCCTGGGCGCGGCGCTCGCGGGAGCGCCGCCGGAGCCGGTGGCCGCCCTCTCGTGGGCGGGGCGGCAGTGGGGCATCGCGTTCCAGGGGATCGACGACCTGCTGGGCATCTGGGGCGACCCGCGCGCCACGGGCAAGCCGGCCCACAGCGACCTGCGCCGCCGCAAGAAGACCCTGCCGGTCCTCGCCGCGATGTCCCTGGACCCGGCGGCCGGCCCCGTGCTGGCCGGCCTGCTCGGTACGCGGGGCCCGGTCGAGGAGGCCGACGTGCGGCGCGCGGCGCAGGTGATCGAGGACGCGGGCGGCCGTGACTTCGCGCTGCGGGAAGCGCGCCGCCTGCTGGACGCGGCGCGCGAGCGGATGTACGCGGCTCCGCTGGCCCCGGCCGCCGTGGACGAGCTCGTCGCGCTGTCCGAGTCCCTCCTGCGGTACGCCTCGTAACGGCTGCCGGGGCGCCGGCGCTCAGGTCGCGGTGGTGACCGTCACCGTGCGCGGTGCCTCGCGCTGGTGCGGGACCGGCGCGGGCGCGGCCGTGAGCTGGGGAGCGTCGCCCTGGAGGGAGACCGTACGGGCCGGGACGGGGATGGAGATGCCCTCCGTGCGGAACCGGTGGTGCAGGCGTTTGATGAACTCGTGCTTGATCCGGTACTGGTCGCTGAACTCGCCGACGCCCAGGATCACCGTGAAGTTGATCCTGGAGTCCGCGAACGTGTGGAAGCGCACGGCCCCTTCGTGGTCGAGCACGGCGCCGTTGATGTCGGCCATGACGCTGTCGACGACTTCCAGGGTGACCCGCTCGACGTGCTCCAGGTCGCTCTCGTAGCCCACGCCCACCTGGACCGGCAGGGACAGCTTCTGCTCGGGCTGGGTGTAGTTGGTCATGTTCGTGCGGGCGAGCCGCCCGTTGGGGATGATGACGAGGTTGTTCGACAGGTTGCGCACCACGGTGTTGCGCCAGTTGATGTCGACGACGTAGCCCTCCTCGCCTCCGCTGAGGCGGATGTAATCGCCGGGCTGCACCGTCTTCGAGGCGAGGATGTGCACGCCCGCGAAGAGGTTGGCGAGGGTGTCCTGGAGCGCGAGGGCGACGGCCAGGCCGCCCACCCCGAGGGCGGTGAGCAGCGGCGCGATGGACACGCCCACGGTTTCGAGGGCGACCAGGGCGCCCATCGCGAGGACCACGATCCGCGTGATGTTGACGAAGATGGTGGCCGATCCGGCCACTCCGGTGCGCGACTGCGCCAGCGACTGGACGAGACCGGCGACGACCCGGGCCGCGCCGAGCGTGGCCAGGACGATGAGCAGCGCGGTCAGGGAGTGGTTCACGAACCCCGAGATCCGCGAGGTGAGGGGCAGGGCCGAGGCCGCCACCGCGGCGCCCGCGATGAGGGCCGCGCCGGGCGCGAGGGTGCGCAGCGCGTCGACGATGAGGTCGTCTCCGCTCCAGCGGGTCCGCTCGGCGTGCCCCCGCAGCCACCGCAGGAGGGCCCGGAGGAGCAGTCCGGCGAGAGCGCCCGCGGCCAGTGCGATGCCCGCGACCAGCCAGTCGTGCACGACCAGGTCCCGGGTCACCGGCGGGCCTCCGTCGCGGGGCGGGCCGGGGAGGAGGGGGCGGGCGCCGCGTGCCGGGTTATCGGGGGTGTCGGGGGTGTCGTCACCTTGTCACCTGTCAGTTCGTCGTGGGAGCAGACCCGTTCGGATGTGGATGTACGCATTCCGAACGGGTTGCCATCCTCTCCCATGGCCGGGACCGCCCCCGCAGGCGGGCCGCCGAAGCGTTCTTCACCGAATCCGACGGTCCATCAGGTCAACTGTCCCGGACTATTGACTCCGTAGCCGGCAGCCGGGACCCTGGCCGCGTTGTTTGCGCGGAACATGACAATGAAGCGCCGCGCCTTCCGAGTGGACCACCCCGACCGAAGACGTGAGTGATGACCTTGACCCGAGATCCGCACACCCGGCGAAAGCCGGTCCTCGTCCTGTCGCTGCTCCTCGCCCTGCTGGCGATGGCGCTCAGCCCGGCGTCCAGCGCCGCCGCCGATCCGGGCTGGTGGAATCCGACCGCCCGGCCCGCGCCGGACTCCGGGATCAATGTCACCGGCGAGCCGTTCAAGGGCACCGACGCCCAGGGCGACGTACGCGGCTTCGTCGACGCCCACGACCACATCATGGCCAACGAGGGCTTCGGCGGCCGCCTCATCTGCGGCAAGCCGTTCTCCGACCTGGGCGTCGCCGACGCGCTCAAGGACTGTCCGGAGCACTACCCGGACGGATCGCTCGCGATCTTCGACTACATCACCAAGGGCGGTGACGGCAAGCATGACCCGGTGGGCTGGCCGACCTTCAAGGACTGGCCCGCCCACGACTCGCTCACCCACCAGCAGAACTACTACGCCTGGATCGAGCGGGCCTGGCGCGGCGGCCAGCGGGTGCTCGTCAACGACCTGGTCACCAACGGGGTGATCTGCTCGGTCTACTTCTTCAAGGACCGCGGCTGCGACGAGATGACCGCCATCCGCCTGGAGGCGCAGAAGACCTACGACATGCAGGCGTACATCGACAAGATGTACGGCGGCCCGGGCAAGGGCTGGTTCCGCATCGTCACGGACTCCGCCCAGGCCCGCGATGTCGTCCAGCAGGGCAAACTGGCCGTCGTCCTGGGCGTCGAGACCTCCGAGCCCTTCGGCTGCAAGCAGATCCTGGACATCTCGCAGTGCAGCAAGGCCGACATCGACAAGGGCCTGGACGAGCTGCACGCGCTCGGCGTCCGCAGCATGTTCCTCTGCCACAAGTTCGACAACGCCCTGTGCGGCGTCCGCTTCGACCAGGGCGCCCTGGGCACCGCCATCAACGTGGGGCAGTTCCTGTCGACCGGAACCTTCTGGCAGACGGAGAAGTGCGCCGGTCCGCAGCACGACAACCCCATCGGGCTGGCGCCCGCGCCGGGCGCCCAGAAGGACCTGCCGGCGGGCGTCGCGGTGCCGTCGTACGCCGCGGACGCGCAGTGCAACACCCGCGGGCTGACCGACCTGGGCGAATACGCCGTACGCGGCATGATGAAGCGCAAGATGATGCTGGAAGTCGACCACATGAGCGTCAAGGCCGCGGGCCGCGCCTTCGACATCCTCGAGTCGGCCTCGTACCCGGGCGTCCTGTCCTCCCACAGCTGGATGGACAGCGACTGGACCGAGCGGCTCTACAAGCTCGGCGGGTTCGCCGCCCAGTACATGAGCGGGTCCGAGGGGTTCAGCGCGGAGGCCAAGAGCAAGGACGCGCTGCGCGACAAGTACGGCGTCGGCCTCGGCTACGGCACCGACATGAACGGGGTCGGCGGCTGGCCCGCCCCGCGCGGAGCCGGCGCCCCGAACCCGGTGACGTACCCCTACCGCAGCGCCGACGGCGGCTCGGTCATCGACAAGCAGACCACCGGCCGGCGCACGTGGGACTTCAACACCGACGGCGGCGCGCACTACGGCATGGTCCCGGACTGGCTGGAGGACATCCGGCACGTCGGCGGCCAGGACGTGGTGGACGACCTCTTCAAGGGCGCCGAGTCCTACCTGCGCACCTGGGGCGCCTCCGAGCAGCACCGGGCCGGGGTGAACCTCGCCTCCGGAGCGGCCGCGTCGGCCAGCTCGTCGGAGTGGAACCCCTTCGTCAGCTACGCCCCCGGGCAGGCCGTGGACGGCAACACCGGCACCCGCTGGGCGAGCGACTGGAGCGACGACCAGTGGTTCCAGGTCGACCTCGGGTCGGCGAGCCTGGTCAAGCGCGTCACGCTGGACTGGGAGCGCGCCTACGGCAAGGTCTACCGCATCGAAGTCTCCACCGACGGATCGAACTGGCGGACCGCCTGGTCCACGGCCACCGGTGACGGCGGCCTGGACACCGCCCGGTTCAACGGGGTCTCCGCGCGCTACGTCCGCGTCCACGGAGTGGGACGCGGCACGCAATGGGGTTACTCCCTGCACGAAGTCGGCGTATACAGCAGCTGACGCGATCATGTGGGCGCCGCCCCCGGCCACCTGCCGGGGGCGGCGCCCTGCGTCACGCACGAGGCCCGACGCACCACGCGCGGCACCGCGGCGCGCACCCGGACGAAGGAGACCCCATGGCACGGATGCCGCTGGCCGAGCGCCGCCGGCAGCTGACCGAGGCCGCGATCCGCGCGATGACCCGCGACGGCGTCTCCCGGACGACCACCCGGTCCATCGCCGCCGAGGCGGGCGTGTCGCTGAGCGTCTTCCACTACTGCTTCGACTCCAAGCAGGCCCTGCTCGAATCCGTCCTCACCATGATCACCGATCACTACATCGCGGTGGTGAAGGAGGCGATCCGGCCGCGGGCCACCCTGCGCGAGACCGTCCGGGCCGGGTTCCAGGCGTACTGGGACCACGTGGCGGCCCGTCCCGCCGAGCACATGCTGACGTACGACCTCACCCAGTACGCGCTGCGCGAGCCGGGGTTCGAGCACCTGGCCCGGCGGCAGTACGAGCTGTACTGCGAGACCTACGCGCAGCTCCTCGAACAGCTGGGCCGGCAGACCGGGTTCGAGCTCCTCGTACCCGTCCCGGTGCTGGCCCGCTATCTGGCCGCCATGACGGACGGGGTCACCCTGAACTTCCTCGTCCTCGGCGACGCCGACGCCGCGGCCGGCATCCTCGACATGGTCACCGATCACGTCGCGGGGCTGATCCGCGAGCGCTGAGCGGGCCGGGCTCCGGACCCTGCGCTCAGGGCCCCTCGGCTCCGGGCCCTGTGGCTCCGGGTCAGCCGAGCGGGGGATGCACCTCCGGGTGGGCGTCCCACCAGGCGCGGTGGAAGGGGTTGTTGTCCACATTGGCCAGGTAGGCGCCCGCGGCGGCCCGGTACAGCAGCTCCGCCTGGAGGGTGGAGACCGCCGCGCGGTTCCACGCGAGCCGGATGCGGCCCACGACCGGCTCACCGGCCAGGGGGCGCAGGACCGTACCCGGCACGGCCGGGGCCGTGGGCTGGCTCAGCGAGACCGCCCGGCCCGCCGCGATCAGGTCGTACTGCATCATGCGGTCGGTGATCCGGTAGCGCAGCGAGGGCGCGAACCCGGCCTTCGCACAGGCCTCCACCAGGGCCTCGGGGCCGCCGTCGTCGTCCTCGACCAGCGTCATCCACGGTTCGTCGGCGAGGTCGGCGAGGTCCAGGACGGCCTCGCCGGCCAGCGGGTGGCGGTCGGACATCCGGATGCAGAAGGGCTCCTTGGGGACCAGGGTGCGGCCCAGCACGCCGCCGGGCAGCGGGACTTCGTGGTCGTTGACCTCGCCGTAGACGATGACGTCGTAGCGGCCCGCGCCGAGCATGCGCACCAGTGCGGTCACCGAGTCCTCCAGGTCCACGGTGATCTCCCGGCCGTACAGGTCCAGGTCGGTCCGGGCGAGCAGGCCGTCGAGCAGGACGAGCATGATGCAGCCGAGGCGCAGCGGCGTGTGCCCGGCCATCGCGCGCGCCTCGGCGCCCAGCGCGTCCATCTCGTGCAGCACCCGGCGGGCCTTGGCCAGGACGAAGTGGCCCAGCGCGGTGGGCTCCACCCCGTGCCGGCCGCGGACGAAGAGGTCACCGCCGGTGACCCCCTCGATCCGGCGGAGCTGCGCGGAGAGCGCGGGCTGGGAGACCCCGAGCTGCCGGGCGGCGCCGCCCAGGCTCCCGGCTTCCGCTATCTGGCAGACGGTGTGCAGATGCCTCAACTCGAGCTGCATTGCGGCAGCTTACGCAGCGTGACGCCCCCGGCACCATAACCCGGGTCTTATGCGCGCAGGGATGTCCCAATCTCGCCATGTCCACGCCCATACTCGGCGGCGAACCCCCCGCCCGGCACACATCCCCCGCACAGCCGTCGCACAGGTACCGCACAGATGCCGCACAGCCTTTGCCAAGGCTCTGCACAGGCTCGTCCCGGGCGGCTCACCGTCGTACCCCCCACACACGATCGGAGTGGACTCTTGCAGCCCACCAGATGGATGGCGACCGTGGCAGCGATGGCGCTGACCGCGAGCCTCGCCGGCGCGCTGGCCGGAACCGCGTCGGCCGCGCAGCAGACCGAGCGCCAAGTCCAGCCCCCACGGGCGAAGTCGGCCGAGCGCGCGGTCGCCGCCGCCGACGCGGCCGTGAGGAGCGGCCTCGACACCCTGGTCAACTCCCCCCAGCAGCAGTACGACCGGCGGATGGTCACCCCCTGGGTGCAGGACCTGTACTCCGTCGCCTACGAGCGCACCTACCGCGGCCTGCCCGTGGTCGGCGGAGACGCGGTGGTTCTCGCCGACGGCGAGGGCCGGGTCCGCGCCCTCCAGTCGGCCTCGTCCACCGCGATCGACGTGGCGACGACCCCCACCGTCACGGCGAAGGCCGCCGAGGCCACCTCCCGCAAGGAGCTGGCCAGGACCGACACCGTCCTCGACAGCAGGCTGGTGATCCGCCTCAAGGACGACCGGCCCGTGCTGGCCTGGGAGACCGTCCTGTCCGGCCGGACCGCGACCGCGCCCAGCAAGCTGCACGTGTTCGTGGACGCCCGCACCGGCACGGTGGTCGACCGCCACGACGAGGTGGCGGCGGGCAGCGGAACCAGCAAGTGGAACGGCCCGAACCCGCTGACGATCGACACCACCGCGTCCGGGGCCACGTACTCCCTGCGCGACCCGAACCGGACCGGCCTGAGCTGCGCGGACTACAGCAGCGGCAGCGTCTTCTCCAAGTCGTCGGACTCCTGGGGCACCGGCAACGCCACCTCCAAGGAGACCGGCTGTACGGACCTCATGTTCGCGGCCCAGAAGCAGTGGGACATGCTCGGGTCCTGGCTCGGGCGCAACGGCGTCAGCGGCAACGGGCGCAGCTTCCCGGGCAAGGTGGGCCTGTCCGACCTGAACGCGTACTGGGACGGCAGCTCGGTCACCATCGGGCACAACAGCGCCAACGAGTGGATCGCCGGTGTGGACGTGGTGGCCCACGAGTACGGGCACGCCATCGACACCAACACCCCGGGCGGCACCAGCGGCCAGGAGGCGGGACTCGGCGAGGGCACCGGGGACATCTTCGGCGCGCTGACCGAGGCGTACATCAACGAGCCCGCGCCGTACGACGTCCCGGACTACACCGTCGGCGAGATGATCAACCTCCAGGGCAACGGGCCGATCCGGAACATGTACAACCCGCCGGCCGTCAACAACGACCCGGCCTGCTACAGCTCCTCGATACCGGGCACCGAGGTGCACGCCGCCGCGGGGCCGCTGAACCACTGGTTCTACCTGCTGGCCGAGGGCACGAACCCGGGCGGCGGCAAGCCGAACAGCAGCACCTGCAACGGCACCACGCTCACGGGTGTCGGCGTACAGAACGCCGGCAAGATCTTCTACGGCGGCA
This sequence comes from Streptomyces sp. NPDC002138, assembly GCF_040296485.1. Classification (NCBI taxonomy): domain Bacteria; kingdom Bacillati; phylum Actinomycetota; class Actinomycetes; order Kitasatosporales; family Streptomycetaceae; genus Streptomyces; species Streptomyces sp. NPDC002138. The sequence continues at coordinate 13,409 of NZ_JBEOXE010000018.1, forward strand.
TGCTGCTCAAGACCAGCAGCATGAGCTACAAGAAGTACCGCACGGCGACGCTGAGCGCGGCCAAGTCCCTGGACCCGGCCACCTGCAACCTGTTCACCCGGACCAAGGCCGCCTGGGACGCGATCAGCGTGCCCGCACAGAGCGGTGACACCACCTGCACGCCGAGCGGTCAGAACGACGACTTCTCGATGGCCCTGAACCCCGCGTCGGGCACCGTCCAGCAGGGCGGCTCGGTCACCACCAGCGTGGTCACGAACACCACCACCGGCTCGGCCCAGCAGGTCACCCTCACCGCGACCGGCCTGCCGTCCGGGGTGAGCGCCTCCTTCAACCCGGCCACCGTGCAGTCCGGCCAGTCCTCGGTGCTGACCCTCACCGCCTCCACCTCCGCGGCTCCCGGTCCGTCCACCGTCACCGTCAAGGGCCAGGGACCGGGCCTCTCGCACACCGTCGACTACGCGCTGAACGTCGGCGGCACCCCGCCCGGCCCCGACGCGCCGAACATCGACGTCGCCAACGTGCAGGCCCACCTCGCGCAGCTGAACACGATCGCCTCCCAGAACGGCGGCAACCGCCGCGCGGGCAGCGGTGGTCACAGCGGCTCGGTGGCCTACATCAAGGGCAAGCTGCAGGCGGCCGGTTACACCGTCACCGAGCAGAGCTGCACCTCCTGCACCTACCCGTCGAACAACCTGATCGCGGACTGGCCCGGCGGCCCCGCCGACCAGACCGTCATGTTCGGCGCGCACCTCGACAGCGTCTCGGCGGGCCCGGGCATCAACGACAACGGCTCCGGCTCCGCGACCCTGCTGGAGAACGCGCTCGCCCTCGCGCAGCGCAACCCGACCCTCACCAAGCACGTGCGCTTCGGGTGGTGGACCGACGAGGAACAGGGCCTGAACGGCTCGAAGTTCTACGTCGGCCAGCTCAGCAGCGCCCAGAAGTCCGCCATCAAGGGCTACTACAACTTCGACATGGTCGGCTCGCCCAACGGCGGCTACTTCATCAACAACCTCAACTCCGCGACCTCGGCCCCGATGAAGGCGTACTGGACCTCGCTGAACCTCGCCCCCGAGGAGAACGTCGAGGGCCAGGGCCGCAGTGACGACTACTCCTTCCAGCAGGCCGGCATCCCGACCTCCGGCTACGCGGCCGGCGCCAGCGCCCGCAAGACCTCGGCCCAGGCCGCCAAGTGGGGCGGCACCGCGAACGCCGCCTACGACTCCTGCTACCACAGCGCCTGCGACACCACGAGCAACATCAGCGCCACGGTCCTGGACCGCAGCGCCGACGGTGTCGCGTACACCATCTGGAAGCAGGCCGTCGGCGGCGACACCCCGGCGCAGGACTTCTCGCTGAGCACCTCACCGGCGGCCGGCAGCGCGAACCCCGGCGGCAGCGTCAGCTCCACCGTGAACACCACCACCGTGAGCGGCAGCCCGCAAACCCTGAACCTGACGGTCTCCGGCGCGCCCACCGGCGTCACCGCCACGCTCAGCCCGGCCTCCGTGCAGTCCGGCGGCTCCTCGGCCCTGTCCGTCCAGGTCGGCGCCTCCACCGCGCCCGGCACCTACACCCTGACGGTCACGGGCACCGGCACCACCAGCCACAGCACCACCTACACCCTGACCGTCGGGGGCGGCGGGAGCTGCACCCCGCGCCAGGTCGTCGCCAACGGCGGCTTCGAGAGCGGGAGCGCCCCCTGGACCGCCACCTCGGGCGTCATCACCAACCAGGCCGGCGAGGCCCCGCACGGCGGCGCGTACATGGCGTGGCTGAACGGCTGGGGCACCCCGCGCACCGACAGCGCGGCGCAGTCCCTGACCCTGCCGACGGGCTGCTCGACCGGCCGGCTCTCCTTCTACCTGCACATCGACACGGACGAGACGGAGAGCGTCGCCTACGACACCTTCACGGTGTCGGTCGGCGGCCAGACGCTGGAGACCCTGTCCAACGTCAACGCGACGTCGGGCTACGTCCTGAAGACCTATGACGTCTCGCAGTTCGCGGGCCAGACGGTCACCCTCCAGTTCCAGGGGGTCGAGGACCAGTCCCTCCAGACCTCCTTCGTGGTGGACGACGTCACCCTCCAGGTGAGCTGACGCCCGCCGAGTCCCCCCACGGGACCGCATGAAGAGGCGCCCGACCGGGGCTGTTGCCCGGTCGGGCGCCTTCGTGCCGTGGTGCCCGGGCGTCCTGGTGACTCGCGCCGTGGCGGCTCGTCCCGTGGTGACTCGCGCCGTGGCGGCTCGTCCCGTCGCGGCTCGCGCCGTCGCGACTCGCGCCCTCACGCCTCCGCGGCGGCCATCCTGCGCCGCAGGCTGAGCGGGCGCATGTCCGTCCACACCACATCGATGTGGTCCAGGCACTCCTGCTTCGTCCCGGACGTGCCCTCGGCCCGCCAGCCCTGCGGCAGTTCGCGGTCCAGCCGCCACACGGAGTACTGCTCTTCCTCGTTGCACACGACCTGGTAGCCGCTCTCACCGCTGGCACTCATCGCTTGGGCCCTCCCGCGTTCGATCGGTCGACGCGCCCAGCCTGCCCCGGAACGGCGGCCCGCCATAGAGACAAACGCGCAGAAGCGGAGGCGCCTGCCGCTGCCCGTCCTTCCCTGGTGGCGCGGAGCCCGCACCGGCAGGGTTCTGGCAGCCAGGGTGACGCCAGAGACGGTACCCGGCGCGGAGTCAGTACCGCCTGGAAGGAGCTCCGCCATGACGGACGTCCCGGACCACGTGCACCTGCCCACCGGTGGGTGGCGCTTGTGGGAGCATTTCGCCCTGCGCGGTCCCGGTTTCCCCGCCGAAGGGGTGCTGCGCATGGCGCCCCCCGGGCTGGCCGTGGCCGCCGACAAGTTCGGGCCGCGGGACCTGCTGGCCGGGCCCGAGTGGGAGGCCTTCACCGAGACCTTCGACACGGGCGCCGTACGCACCGCCGGACTGCTGCAGGAGATCGCCGCCGCCCCGCGCTTCCGCGCCGCCGTGGCCTGGCAGAACCGGACCGTACTGCGCACGGGCATCGCCCCGTTCCTGAACTGGACGCCCACCGCGGCGAGCCGCACCAGCATGCCCCGCCAGCGCGAGGAACTCGTCGCCCACTACTGGCAGCGCTTCTGCGTCAAGAACGACACCATCGGCTTCTTCGGACCCGTCGGCTGGGGCCGCTGGGACCTCGCGAGCGATGGCATCGCCGTCGATCCCGGCAGCGGACTGCTCGCCGACTCGCAGGTGTACTTCGCCAGTTGGGCCATCGACGCGCTGGCCAGGACGCTGGGCGCCGACCCGGCGATGAAGCCGTGGATCGCACCGCGCCGGGTGTCCTTCGTCCGCGCCGAGGGCCGCACCGTCCGGCTGCCCGGCCGGCCGCCGCAGCCGATCACCGACGCCGCGCGGACCGTGCTCGACCTGTGCGACGGGACCCGGCCGGTGGCCGCGATCGCCGAAGCGGCCGGGATCACCGTCGCGGAGGCGACGGAGACCGTCCAGTGGCTCCAGTCCAAGCGCTGGGTGCACTGGCGCCTGGAGGTGCCGAGCAGCACCTACCCCGAGCGGGAGCTGCGGACCATCCTGGAGCGCGTCGGCGACCGTGAGCTGCGGGAATCCGCCCTGGAGCGGCTCGCCGTGCTGGAGCGCGGCCGGGACGCGGTGCAGGCGGCCGGCCTCGACGCCGACGCGCTGGGCGAGGCGATGGGCGCCCTGGAGGCGGATTTCGCCCGGCTGACCGACACCGACGGCCAGCGGGCCAAGGGCTCCCGGACCGCGCCCTGCCGCGGCCTGGTGTACTCCGACTGCCGCCGCTCGGCGACGGCGACGCTCGGCACCGCGCTGCTCGGCGAACTGACCCCGCTGGCGCAGTGCCTGACCTCCGCGCGCTGGATGACGAACCGGTTCACCGAGCGCGTGGGCGTCCGGCTGCGCGAGGTGTACGAGCGCCTGCACGCGGGCGGCCCGGTGGACCTGGGCGCGATGTGGCTGGCCTGCCTGCCGTCGCCGTACGCCGAGGCGAGCAGCGATCTGGACGCGATCCAGGCCGAGATGCGGGCGAAGTGGGCGCGCATCCTGGAGGTGCCCGAGGGGGCGCGCAGCGTGCGGGTGTCCTCGGCGGACATCGCCGAGCGGGTGCGGGAGGAGTTCGAGGAGCCGGGCGCGGGCTGGTCGCTGGCCCGCTACTTCAGCCCCGACGTGCTGGTCCTCGCGGAGGACGCGGCGGCCGTGACCCGCGGCGACTTCGCGCTCGTGCTCGGCGAGATGCACAGCGCGCTCAACACGATGGGCGCGTCGCTCTTCGTCCACCAGCACCCCGACCGGGACCAGTTGATCGCGGAGACCACCCGGGACTTCCCCGAGCCGCGGCTGCTGCCGATGCTCCCCAAGGAGCTTCCGCTGAAGTGGTCCACGCGCAGCAGGCCCTCGCTGGACCGGCCGCAGGACTACTACGTCTCGCTGGTCGACGACACGGGCGACCCGCACCGGCCGCGCACCGTGCTCAGCGCGGACGTCGCGGTGGAGGACCGGGAGGGGACCCTGACGGCGGTCCTCCCGGACGGGACCGCCTTCCCGCTGCTCGACGTCTACGCGAACACCCTGACCCAGCGGATCATGGACCGGTTCACGATCCGCCCCGAGGGCGACCACACCCCCCGGATCAGCATCGACAAGATGATCGTGGCCCGCGAGACCTGGAGCTTCCCGGCCTCCGAACTGACCTTCGCCGACGAGAAGTCGGAGGCCAGGCGGTACGTCCGGGCGCGGCACTGGCAGCGTGAACACGATCTGCCGCGCTTCGTGTTCGTGGTCTCGCCGACGGAACCCAGGCCGTTCTACGTGGACTTCGACAGCCCGGTGTACCTGACGATCCTGGCCAAGGCGGCGCGCCGGCTGGCCCGCAAGGACCCGGACGCGCGGCTGAAGGTCAGCGAGATGCTGCCGACCCCGGAGCAGGCCTGGCTCACCGACGACCAGGGCAACAGCTTCACCTCCGAGCTGCGCTTCGTCGCCGTCGACCAGAGCGCGGTGCCCACGGCGCGGGACGGGGACGCGTGATGCGGACCTTCGTCGACGACATCGCCGCGCACGCGGGCCGCCACCCCGACCGGGTCGCGGTCGTCACCCCGGCCGGCGAGCTGACGTACGCGGAGCTCACCGCCCGGATCGACTCCCTCGCCGGAGTGCTCCGGGCCCGGGGCGCCCGGCCCGAGGTGGTGTGCGCGGTGGCCGTGGAGCGCGGGGTGGACGCCGTGGTCGCGATGGCGGCCGTGGTGCGCTCCGGCGCCGCGTTCCTCAGCCTGGACCCGGAACAGCCCGCGGCGCGGCTGGCGGCGCTGGTGCGCAGCGGCGGCGCCGGGATGCTGCTGACCTCGTCGGAGCTGTCCGCGCGCCTCGACCTGCCGGTCACGGGGCCGCGGGTGCTGCTGGACCGGCCCGGCCCGGTCGGGCCGGGCTCGGCGCCCGCCGGGGCGCCCGAGGAACGCGCCCTCGCGTACGTCAGTCACACGTCCGGGACCACCGGGGAGCCGAGCGCGGTGCTGGTCGAGCACAGGGGTCTCGATTCGTACCTGCGTTTCGTCGTCCGCGACTACGGTCTCGGGCCGGACACCGTGGGGCTCCAGGTCGCGCCGCTGGGCTACGACGCCTCCGTCCGGGACACCTTCGCGCCGCTGCTCGCGGGCGGGCGCCTCGTCGTCGTGCCGCGCTCGGCGCTGCTGCGGCCGGAGGAGTTCGAAGAGGTGGTGCGAAACGAGGGGGTGACCGCGCTGCTGAGCGTGACCCCGTCCTTCCTGTCGTTCCTGGCCGGTCAGCCGGACGCGGCCGCCCTGCTGGCGGGGCTGCGGCTGGTGGTCTCCAGCGGGGAGTCGCTGCGGCCGTTCCTGGCCGCGGGCGGGCGGGCGCTGGTGCCGGGCGCGCTGGTCAACCAGTACGGTCCGACCGAGTGCACGATGACCTCGACCCGGTACGCCGTGCCGAGCGACCCGGACACCTCCCGCGACCTGGTGGGGACCCCGATCGACGGGGTCGTCGTACGGCTGCTGGACGAGGCGCTCGCGCCGGTGCCCGACGGGAGCGCCGGGGAGGTGTACATCGGCGGGACCGGGGTGGCCCGGGGGTACCGCGGGCTGCCCGGCCGGACCGCGGAGCGCTTCGTGCCCGACCCGCTCGGGCCGCCCGGTGCCCGGCTGTACCGGACCGGGGACCTGGCCCGGCGCGGCCCCGAGGGGCTGGCCTACCTGGGGCGCGGCGACCGGCAGGTCAAGATCCGTGGCTACCGCGTGGACCCGGCCGAGGTGGAGGGCGCGCTGCTGGCCCACCCCGCGGTGACGGGCGCGGTGGTCACCTCCGCCACCGACGGCCAGGGGCGGGTGTTCCTGACCGCCCACGTCACCGGCGACCCGGCCGTCCCCGACACCGCGCTGCGGGCGCACCTGGGGACCACCCTGCCGCCGCACCTGATGCCGCGCCGGTTCGTCCGGCTGGCGGAGCTACCCACCACCCGCGGGGGCAAGGCCGACCGGCGTGCCCTGGCCGAAAGCGGAGGCACCCGGTCATGAACGTGACCACCATCGACACCCTGGGCCCGGCGGACGTGGACGCGGCCGTCGAACGGCTCGCGGAGCACGTGCGGCGCACCCCGCTGCTGCCCGGGCTGGGGGACGCGGGGGCGCGCCGCTCGGACTGCGCGCTCCTGCTGAAGGCCGAACACCTGCAGCACAGCGGCTCGTTCAAGGTGCGCGGGGCCGCCAACGCCGTCCTGGCCCTGGGCGCGGAGCGGATCGTCACGGGGTCCTCCGGGAACCACGGGATCGCGCTGGCCCGGCTCGCCGCCCCGCTGGGGGTCGAGGTCACCGTGGTCATGGCGGCCGGGGCCACCCCGGCGAAGGCCGCGCTGATCCGGGCGCTGGGCGGCCGGATCGTCCACGTGCCGGGCGGGGTGGCCGAGCGCGACGCCCTCGCCCTGGACCTGGCCGAGGAGAGCGGCGCCGTCCTGGTCCCCTCCTCGGACCACGAACTCGTGATCGCCGGGCAGGGCACGGTCGGGGCGGAGATCCTGGCCGATGTGCCCGACGTCGAGACCGTGTACGTACCGACCGGCGGGGGCGGGCTGCTGGCCGGGGTCTGCCTGGCCGCCCACGGGCACCGGGTCAAGGTGGTGGGCGTGGAGCCCGCCGCCACCCCCCGCTACGCCCGTTCGCTCGCGGCGGGCCGGCCGCTGCGGCTGCCGCCGAGCGACACCGTCGCCGACGGGCTGCGCGCCCAGCAGCCGGGCGCGGTGACCTTCCCCGTCATCCGGGACCGGGTCGACGACCTGATCGCCGTGTCCGACGCCGAAATCCTGGCCGCGGCCGCCCTGTTGCGGCGGCGCGGCATCGAGGCGGAGCCCAGCGGGGCCGTCGCCCTGGCCGGGGCGCTGCGCGCCGGCCGGGGGGCCGGACGCGCCGTCGCCATCGTCTCGGGCGGCAACACCACCGCGGCGCTGACCGCCGCCGCGGCCACCGAACCGTATCTGGAGGAGATCTCATGACCACGTCCGCGAACCCGATCCTGACCGGCGCCGAGCTGACGGAGCTGGTGCTCGGCATCTACCGCGACACCCTCGGCGAGGCGGAGCTGCACGAGGACAGCGACTTCTACGAGTGGGGCGGCGACTCGCTGACCGCGTTCCGGATCACCGCGCGGATCGAGGAGGCCCTCGGGGTCGAGGTGCCGGTCGCCCTGGTCTTCGCCTACCCCTCCCCGGCCGACCTCGCCTCCGTCGTCGACGCCGACCTCGTCCAGGCGTGAGGGGCAGACCATGACCGAGACCTATCTGCCGGGCGGCCGCTGGCGGCTGTGGGAGCAGTTCGCGCTGCGCGGGCCGGGCTTCCCGGCCCGGGGGGTGCTGCGGCTGGCCCCGTCCGGGCTGGCCGCGGCGGCCGACAAGTTCCCCGAGGGCGAGCAGCTGTCCGGGGAGCGCTGGGGCGAGTTCGGGGCGCTGTTCGACGACGCGGCCGTGGAGAGCGCGCTCGCCCTCCAGGACATCGCCCGGCTGCCGGCCTTCCGGGAGGCCGTGGCCTGGCAGAACCGGACCGTACTGCGTACGGGCATCGCCCCGTTCCTGAACTGGACGCCCACCGCGGCGAGCCGCACCAGCATGCCCCGCCAGCGCGAGGAACTCGTCGCCCACTACTGGCAGCGCTTCTGCGTCAAGAACGACACCATCGGATTCTTCGGACCCGTCGGCTGGGGCCGCTGGGACCTGGGCGCCGAGGGCCCGGACGGCATCGCCGTCGATCCCGGCACCGGTCTGATCGCCGACTCGCGGGTGTACTTCGCCAGTTGGGGAATCGACGCGCTCGCCACGACGATCGGGGCCGATCCGTCGCTGCGCGACTGGGTGGCCCCCCGCCGGGTGCCGTTCGTGCGCCTCGCGGACGGCGGAGGCGGCGAGGACGGCCAGGGCGGCCGGGTGCTCGTCCCGGGCCGCCCCGCGCAGCCTGTCGGCGCCGCGGCCACGGCCGTGCTCGCGCTGTGCGACGGCGTGCGGACCGCGCGGGAGATCGCGGCCGCGCTGCCGGGGACGGACGTGTCGGCCGAGCTGACGGCGCTGGTGGCCCGCCGGTGGGTGGTGTGGAAGCTGGAGGTCCCCGCCGACGCCCGTCCGGAGCGCTACCTGCGGGCCTGGCTGGACCGGATCGGGGATCCGGCGGCGCGCGGGCGCGCCCTGGCCGCCCTGGACGCGCTGGAGCGGGGCCGGGACCGGGTGGCCGCCGCCGAGGGGCCCGAGGCCCTGGTCGAGGCGATGACCGGGCTGGAGGGCGAGTTCGTCGCGCTGACCGAGACCGCCGCCGTGCGCGAGAAGTCGGCCGGTACCGCGCCCTGCCGGGCCCTGGTGTACTCCGACTGCCGGCGCTCGGCGAGCGCGCGGCTGGGCCGGGTGGTGCACGAGGCCCTCGCTCCGCTGGAGCCGCTGCTCACCAGTGCCGGCTGGCTCACCGCCCGGCTCGCCGAGGCGGTCATGGCCAAGGCGGAGGAGGTGTACGACCGCCTCGCCGCGCAGGGTCCGGTGGACCTGGCGGCGTTCTGGTTCGCCTGCATGCCGATCCTGCACGGCGCGGCGCGCACCGAAACACAGGCGCTGCAACGGGAGTTCCGGGCCCGCTGGGCCGCGATCCTGTCACCGCCCCCGGGGGCCCGCCGGGTCCGGCTGACCCTGGCCGACATCGCGGGGCCGGTCGCCGAGCGGTTCGGCGCGGGCGAAGACGGTGCGGTCGGGGGAGGCCCGGGCGCCGGGGGCGGCGTACGCGGCGGCTGGACGGCCGCCCGCTACCTCAGCCCCGACATCATGATCGCCGCGACCGGTACGGACGCGGTGGCCCGCGGGGACTTCGAACTGGTCCTGGGCGAGCTGCACCTGGCGGCCAACACACTGGGTTCCTCGCTCTTCGTCCACCAGCACCCCGACGCCGGGGAGCTGCACGCGCTCACCGGCCGCGACCACCCCGGGCCCCGGCTGATGCCGCTGCTGCCCAAGGAGCACCGCTCGCGGCTGTCGGTCCGTACCCGCCACGCGCTGGTCCGGCCCGAGGACTACCATGTCGCGCTGGTCGACTTCACCGCCGATCCGGGCCGGCCGCGCACGGTGCTCAGCGCCGATGTCGCGGTGGCGCGGGGGGACGACGGCGAGCTGCGGGTCACGCTGCCCGACGGCGCCGTGTTCGCGGCGGTGGACGTGTTCGCGCACGTCCTGACGACCCTCGCGATGGACCTGTTCCAGATCCTGCCGGAGGAGGCGGAGCACTCTCCCAGGGTGACCGTCGACCGGCTGGTGGTGGCCCGGGAGACCTGGCGGCTGCCGCAGTCCGGGATCGACTTCGCGGACGAGAAGGACGAGGCCCGCCGGTTCGTGCGGGCCCGCAGGTGGCGCGAGCGGCACGGGCTGCCGCGGTTCGTGTTCGTGGTGCTGCCCACCGAGACCCGGCCGTTCTACGTGGACTTCGACAGCCCGGTGTACCTCAACATCCTGGCCAAGGCGCTGCGCAGACTGGCCCGCAACGACCCGGACGGCCGCGCGGTGATCACCGAGATGCTGCCCAGCCCCGAACAGGCCTGGCTCACCGACGACCAGGGCGCCGCCTACACCTCCGAGCTGCGTTTCGTGGCGGTGGACGACGCGTAGGCCCAGTCGCGGCACGGACGGCGGCAGCACGCACGACGGCGGCGCGCCCGGCACGGAACGAGGCCGGGCGGGGCCGCCGTTGCGCGTTCTACCCCCGGTGGCTGCGCGCGCGGCTGCGTCTTCTTCCCTACTGACCGGCCTTTCCAGACAGCAGTGTTGAGGAAAACACCGCTTGGAGGCCCGCAGTGAAGGCATCGTTCGCGCAGCGCAGGCTGTGGTTCCTCGACCAGCTCACCCGAGGTTCCACCGACTCCTTGCTCCCCCTCGCGCTGCGGATCCGCGGCACCCTCGACGTCCCCGCGCTGGAGCGGGCGCTGACGGGGATCGTCGCCCGGCACGAGGTGCTGCGCACCCGGTTCACCGCCGTCGACGGCGAGCCCGTGCCCCGGGTGGATCCGGCCGCGCCGGTCGTGCTGGAGCGGGCCGAGGCCGCCGACGCGGCCGAGGTCTTCGAACGGGAGCTCAGCCGCCCCCTCGACCTGGCCGCCGAGCACCCGGTGCGGGCCACCCTCACCCGGCTCGGTCCCGAGGAGCACCTGCTCCTCGTGGTGGTCCACCACATCGCGGTCGACGGCTGGTCCTGGGGCCTGCTGCTGCACGAGCTGGACGCCGGGTACCGCGGCGAGAGCGTGAGCGCGCCCGCGCTCCAGTACACCGACGTCGCCGCCGCCGAGGCCGAGCGCCTCGCCGGCCCGCGCATGGAGCGGCTGCTGGGGTACTGGCGCGAGCGGCTGGCCGGGGTGGCCCCGCTGGCGCTGCCCGCCGACCGGCCGCGGCCCGCGTTCTGGGACGGCTCCGGGGACGTGGTCCGCTTCGAGCTGCCGGCGGAGCTGGTCGCCGAGGTCGACCGGGTGGCCCGCGAACACCGCGCGACCCGGTACATGCTGCTGCTGTCCGTCTACCAGGCCCTGCTGGGCCGTTACTCGGGCCGCGGCGACATCGCGGTGTGCACCACCCTCGCCGATCGCGGGCGGCCCGGTGTGGACGCGCTGATCGGCCCGTTCGTCAACACCATCGTGCTGCGGACCGACCTGTCCGGCGACCCGACCTTCGGTGAGCTGCTGGCGCGGGTGCGGACCGGGGCCCTCAAGGACTTCTCGCACGTCGACGCCCCCTTCGACCGGGTGGTCGGCGAGGTCGTCACCGAACGCGACCTCTCCCGGCACCCGCTCGCGCAGGCCTCCTTCACCCTGCTCAACAACGCCCCGGCCGCCGCCCGTCTGGGGGACCTGGAGGTGGCGCTCGTCCCGACTCCGCTCGGCGGTACCGGGCTCGACGTGTTCCTCGACCTGAGCCTGCGGGCCAACGGCGACGTCGCGGCCCTGCTCCAGTACTCCACCGCCCTGTTCGACCGCGCGACGATGGAGCGTTTCGCCGCGGGGTACGTCGCCCTGCTGCGCGCGGTGGTGGCCTCGCCGGGCGCTCCGGTCGCCGCGCTCGCCCGGGAGCTGGAGCCGCTGCCCGGCGCGGAGAACCGGCGCCTGGCCGCGCTCGCGGGCCGCGGGGAGACGGCCACGGCGCCTGCCGTGCCCGCCCCGCCGTTCACCGTGCGCGGCGCGCCCGAGGCGGTGGCCCTGGTCTGCGGGGACGAGTCCCTGACCTACGGCGGGCTGGACGCGCTGACCGGCGACCTGGCCGCGGCCCTGGCCGGTGCGGGCGTCGGCCCCGGCACGCCGGTCGGGGTGTGCCTGCGGCGCGGGATCGCGTCCGTGGCCGCGATGGCCGCCGTGTGGCGGGCGGGCGGGGTGTTCGTCCCGATGGACCGGCAACTGCCCCTCGAACGGCTGCGGTTCATGGCCGAGGAGGCGGGCGTGCGGTGCGTGCTCGCCGACGCGGCGACCCGGGAGACGGCGGAGTCGCTCGGCCGGCCCGTGCTGAGCGTGGAGAGCGTGCGGCCCGGGTCCGGCGCGGACTCCCCGGCGCCCCCGCACGTCCCGGATCCGCGCGACCTGGCGTACGTCATCTTCACCTCGGGCTCCACCGGCCGCCCCAAGGCGGTCGGCGTCGAGCACGGGGCGATGGCCGCCCACGCCGCCGCGGCCCGGACCGAGTTCGGGATCACCGCCGCGGACCGGGTGCTCGCCTTCTCGTCCTTCTCCTTCGACGCCTCCTTCGACCAGCTGCTGACCGCCCTGGGCTGCGGGGCGCGCCTGGTCGTCCGGCCCGACGAGCAGTGGCTGCCCGACCGGGTGCCCGCGCTCGTCGAGCGGCACGGGATCACCGTCCTGAACCTGCCCCCGACCTACTGGGCCGAGCTGGCCTTCTCGCTCGGCGAGGGCTCCGCGGCCGCGCTGGCCCCGCTGCGCCTGCTGATCCTCGGCGGGGAGTCGGTGCCGGCGGGTGCGCTGGCCGCCTGGCGGGCCCGGGTGCCCGCGGTCCGGGTGGTCAACGCCTACGGGCCGACCGAGACCACCGTCACCGCGACCGTGCACGACATCCAGGCCCCGGCGCCGGGCGGCGACGCGGCGGCGTCCCGGGTGCCGATCGGCCGGCCGCTGGGCGGGCGCCGGGCGTACGTCGTGGACGACCGGGACGACCTGGTTCCCGAGGGGGTCCCCGGCGAGCTGCTGATCGGCGGCCCGGAGCTGGCCCGCGGCTACCTCGGGCGGCCCGCCCTGACCGCGGCCAGGTTCGTCCCCGACCCCTTCGCCGGGGACGGCGGCCGGCTCTACCGCACCGGCGACCTGGTACGCCGACTGCCCACCGGGGAGCTGGAGTTCCTCGGGCGGACGGACGACCAGGTCAAGATCCGCGGGTTCCGCGTCGAGCTCGGCGAGGTCGAGGCCGTCCTGCTGGAGTGCCCGGGGGTGGTGGCCGCCGCGGTGGCCACCGGCCCGGACGCCCAGGGCGGCGTGAGCCTGGCCGGGTACGTGGTGGGCGCCGACGGCCCGGTCGCCGCGCCGGTCCTGCGCGCCTTCTGCGCCGGGCGGCTGCCGCACTACGCTGTTCCCGCCGACTTCGTGAGCCTGGACGCGCTCCCCGTGAACGCGTCCGGCAAGCTCGACCGGGCCGCGCTGCCCGCCGTCCGGCCGGACCGGGACCGGGCCGTGAGCGGGGCCGAGTTCATCGCCCCGCGCGACGAGACCGAGCGGGTCGTCGCCGGGATCTGGGCCGAGGTGCTGGGCGTGGACCGGGTCGGCATCGACGACGGGTTCTTCGACCTGGGCGGTCACTCGCTGCTGGCCACGATGGCGGTCTCGCGGATCGCCGAGCGGCTCGGCCGCGAGGTGGAGCTGCGCACCCTGTTCGAGAACCCGAGCATCCGCGCCTTCGGCCCGCTGGTGGCGGCGGCCCGGCAGGCGGGGGCGAGCGCGGTGGTCCCCGTCGACCGCTCGGGGCCGCTGCCGCAGTCCTTCGCCCAGGAGCGCATGTGGTTCCTGGACCGGATGTCGGACGCGGGCGACGAGTACGTCCTGTGGTTCTCCTGGCGGATGCGCGGCGGCCTGGACCGGGCGGCCTGGCAGGGCGCCCTGGACGAGGTGGTTTCCCGGCACGAGGCGCTGCGCACGGCGCTGTCGGAGCTGGACGGGCGTCCCGTGCAGCGCGTGGTGGAGGGGGCCGTCGTACCGCTGGAGTGGCGGGAGGCCGCGCCGGGCGAGGAGTCCGCGCGCCTGGGGGAGGTCCGCGAGCAGGCCTTCGCCTTCGCCACCCGCCGGTTCGACCTGGAGCGCCCGCCGCTGCTGCGGGCCGGGGTGTGGGAGCTGGGGCCCGAGGACCACGTCGCGGTCATCTCGTTCCACCACGCGGCCACCGACGGCTGGTCCAAGGACATCGTCATCGGCGAGCTGTCGGCCTGCTACCGGGCCCGGCTGGCCGGGGAGGCGGCGGAGCTGGCGCCGGTCCCGGTGCAGTACGGGGACTACGCGGTCTGGCAGCGCGACCGGCTGGCCGGTGAGGTGCTGGAGCGGCAGCTGGGCTACTGGGAGCGGAACCTCGCCGGGGTGCCCGCGCTGGAGCTGGCGACGGACCGGCCGCGTCCGGCGCTCTGGTCGGGCCGGGGCGGGGCCGTGGAGGTGGACCTGCCGGCGGAGCTGGCGGCCGGGCTGGGCGAGCTGACCCGCAGGTACGGGGTGAGCCGGTTCATGGTGCTGCTGGCGGTGACCCAGATCGTGCTGGCCCGCTGGTCGGGACAGCAGGACCTGGCGGTGGGCACCCCGGTGGCGGGGCGCGGCCAGGTGGAGCTGGAGCGGCTGGTGGGGCTGCTGGTGAACACGGTGGTGCTGCGGGCGGACCTGTCGGGCGAGCCCACCTTCGAGGAGTTCCTGGGCCGGGTCCGGGAGTCGGTGCTGGGGGCCTTCGACCACCAGGAGGTGCCCTTCGAGCGGCTGGTGGAACAGCTGCGCCCGGAGCGGGACCCGTCGCGCAATCCGCTCTTCCAGGTGATGTTCGACGTACAGGAGAGCGCCACCGGCGGCCCGCGGGCCGAGGGGCTGGAGGTGGAGCACTTCGTCCTGCCGTGGCGGTCGGCGAAGTTCGACCTGACGGCGACCTTCCTGCTCTATCCGGACCGGTTCGCGCTGAACGTCGAGTACGCGAGCGATCTCTTCGACGCCGCCACGGTGACCCGGTTCGCGGGGCACGTGGGCCGGGTGCTGGCCTCGGCGGTGGCCGATCCGGGGCGTCCCGTCGGGCGGCTGGAGCTCCTGTCGGCCGCCGAGCGGGCGCGGCTGACGGGCGCGGCGGGCAGCTCACCGACGGTGGCGGACGCACCGCCGTTCACGGTACGGGGCGAGGCCGACGCGGTGGCCCTGGTGTGCGGGGAGGAGACCCTGCGCTACGGCGAACTGGACGCCCTGACCGGCGGTCTGGCCATGGCGCTGACCGGGGCCGGGGCCGGCCCGGAGATGCCGGTCGGGGTGTGCCTGCGGCGGGGCACCTGGTCGGTGGCGGCGATGGCCGCGATCTGGCGGGCGGGCGGGGTCTACGTACCGCTGGACCCGCACCTGCCCGAGGAGCGGCTGCGGTACATGGTGGAGCGGGCCGGGGTCGGGTACCTCGTGACCGACGGCCCGACCGCCGCCCTGGCCGCGGGCCTCGGCCGGCCGGTGCTCCGGGTGGAGGACGTACGGCCCGCCCCGGACGCGCCGCGGCACGCGCCCGACCCGCGCGAACTGGCCTGTGTCATCTTCACCTCCGGTTCCACCGGCCGCCCCAAGGCGGTCGGGGTGGAGCACCACGCGCTGGCCGCGCACGCCCTCGCCGCCCGCGAGCGGTTCGGCATCACCGCCGACGACCGCGTGCTGAACTTCGCGTCCCATTCCTTCGACGCCTCCCTCGAACAGATCCTGCCCGCCCTCGGCGCCGGAGCCACGGTGGTGATCCGCCCCGACGAGGTGTGGACGGTGGAGGAACTCGCCGAGCGGGTGCGGGCGGAGGGCATCACGGTCATGGAGGTCACCCCTTCCTACTGGGAGGAGATCGCCGCCCGCCTCGACGCGGTGGCCGGGGACCTCAAGAGCCTGCGGCTGACCGTGACCGGCGGGGAGGCCCTGCCGTCGGCGCCCCTGGAGCGCTGGTTCGCCCATCTGCCCGACGTGCCCGTGCACAACACCTACGGCCCCACGGAGTCCGTCATCTCGGCCACGTCGCACCTGGTCACCGGGCCGGTCGAGGGCCGGGTGCCGATCGGCCGGGCCTGGGGCGGGCGGCGGCTGTACGTCGTGGACGCGCACGACGAGCTGGTGCCCGTCGGCGTACCGGGCGAACTCCTGGTCGGCGGAGCGGAGCTGGCCCGCGGCTATCTCGGCCAAGGCGCCCTGACGGCCCAGCGGTTCGTGCCCGATCCGTACGGCGGCACCGGCGGGCGGCTCTACCGCACCGGCGACATCGTGCGCCGACTGCCCGGCGGGGAGCTGGACTTCCTCGGCCGGACCGACCAGCAGGTCAAGATCCGCGGGTTCCGCATCGAACCCGGCGAGATCGAGGCCGTCCTCGAACAGTTCGAGGGCGTGCGGGGCGCGGCCGTAGTGGTCCGCGAACTGCGCGGCGACCGCGCCCTCGTGGGCTACGTGGCCGGTGCGGGCCTCGGCGCCGACGAGCTGGCCGCCTGGTGCCGCACCCTGCTGCCCGGCTACATGGTCCCGGCCGCCTTCGTGGTCCTGGACCGGCTGCCCCTGACCGTGCAGGGCAAGACCGACATCCGGGCCCTGCCCGATCCCGAACTTCCCGCGCCGGCCGCGTCGGTGGCGCCACGGACCCCGACCGAAGAGGTGACGGCCCAGATCTGGGCCGAGGTCCTCGACCTGCCCGGGGTCGGGGTGCGCGAGGACTTCTTCGCCCTCGGCGGGCACTCGCTGCGCGCCGTGGCGGTGGCCTCCCGGCTGCGCGCCGCCTTCGACTGCCCGGTCCAGGTCCGCGACCTGTTCGAGCACCCGACGGTCGAGCTGCTCGCCGCCGAGGTGGAGCGCCGGCTGTTCGAGGAGATCGCCGGGATGAGCGACGACGAGATCGACCTGTCCCTGACGGCTGACTTCTGAGACGAGATAGGACCGCATTCCCATGACCACTTCACAGGTCGAACCCTCCACCGCTCAGGGCGGGCTCTCCCCGGCGGCCCGGGCACTGCTGGAACGCAGACTGCGCGGCCGGGCCGGCGCGGCGGCGGGCATCCCCCGCGTCTCGCCCCGCCCGGAGCGGATCCCGCTGTCGGCCGCCCAGCAGAGCCTCTACTTCCTGCACCGGCTCGACCCGCGGGGCCTCGAGTACCTGATGCCCGCCGCCTGGCGGTTCACCGGGCCCCTGGACCTGCCCGCGCTGGACGCGGCGGTCGGCGATCTGATCGTCCGGCACGAGCAGCTGCGCGTGATCTTCCCGGACGTGGACGGCGTACCGGCCCAGGAGGTGCTGCCCTCGGACGGCGCCGGTCTGCACCTGGTGGAGCTGCCCGAGGGGGCCGACGCCGGAGCCGTGGCCGAGGCCGTGCGCGCCGCGGCGGTGCGCCCCTTCGACCTGGCCGTCGAGCCGGGCTTCCGGGCCACCCTGGTGCGGGTGGCGGCCGAGGAGCACGTGCTGGTCCTCGCCCTGCACCACATCGTCGCGGACGGCTGGTCGCTGGACCTTCTGATGCGGGACCTCCGGGCCTTCCACCGGGCCCGGTCCGAGGGCGGCGCGCCGCCCGCCGACCCGGCGCCCATCGCCTACGTCGACTACGCGATCTGGCAGCGCGGCCGGGACGAGAGCGCCGACGTCGCCTACTGGCGCTCGGCCCTGGCGGGCCTGACCCCGCTCGAGCTGCCCCTGGACCACCCGCGCCCGGCCACCCGCTCCTACGCCGGAGCCGTGCACACCGTGGAGCTGCCCGAGGAGCTGACGGCGGCCCTCGCGGAGGTCGGCAAGCGGACCGACACCACCCCGTACATGACCACGATGGCCGCGTTCCAGGCCGCGCTGGGCTTCCACAGCGGGCAGGACGACATCGCGATCGGCACGGTCGTGGCCAACCGGGAGCGGCCGGAGACCGAGCAGCTGGTCGGGTACTTCGTGAACACCCTGGTCGTACGGGCCGATCTGGCGGGCGACCCGACCGGGGACGAGCTGCTCGCCCGGACCCGGGAGAGCGTGCTGGGGGCGCTCTCGCACCAGACGCTGCCCTTCGAGCGGGTGGTCGACGAGCTGAGCCCCGACCGGGACCTGTCCCGCAATCCGCTGTTCCAGGTGCTGTTCACGCACACCGCGGCCGAGCACGGCACCTACGCCCTGGGCGGGGCCACGGGCACGGCCTTCCCCATCGACCTGACCACCGCGAAGTTCGATCTGACGCTGGACGTCCTGGACGACGCCGGGCGCCTGAGCCTGCGCTTCGTCTACCGCCCCGACCTGTTCGCGGCGGAGTCGATGGCGCGGCTGGCGGAGCACACCGCCGCGGTCCTGCGGGCCTTCACCCGGACCCCGGCCGTCCCGCTGAGCCGGATGGAGCTGCTCACGGAGGCCGAGACCGCCGAGCTGCTCGGCCCCGACGGCCCGGCGAACCGGTCCGCCACGGCACCGGCCGAGGAGGGGACCGCCGCGGCGCCCCGGCTCGCCTGGGAGCGCCTCGCGGAGCACATCGCCCGTACGCCCGGCGCCGTGGCCGTCTCCGGTGGCGGCCGCTCCCTGACGTACGCGGAGCTGGACGCGGCCTCGCTGGCCCTGGCCGGGCGGCTGCGCGCCGCCGGGATCGGTCCGGAGTCCCTGGTCGGGGTGTGCCTGGGCCGCTCGGTCGACCTGGCCGTGGCGCTGCTCGGGGTCTGGCGGGCGGGGGCGGCGTACCTGCCGCTGGACCCGGCGCACCCGCGGGCCCGGCGGGAGTTCACCGTGGCCGACGCGGGCGTGGAGTGGGTGGTCACCGACGACGCCGGGCGCGCGGCGGTGGACGGGCTGGCGGTGGGGGTGATCCCGCTGGCGGAGCCCGGGGTCCCGGACCCCGCCACGGACCTGTCCGCGGTGGCCCCGGGTCCGGACTCGCTCGCCTACGTCATCTACACCTCCGGGTCCACCGGGCAGCCGAAGGGCGTCGAGGTCACCCACGCCAACCTGGCCTGGCTGCTGGGCGCGGCCGACCACCACTTCGACTTCGGCGCCGACGACGTGTGGACCCTGCTGCACTCCCCCGCCTTCGACTTCTCCGTCTGGGAGCTGTGGGGTCCGCTGACCTCCGGCGGGCGGGTGGTGGTGCTGACCGAGGACGAGGTCCGCGACCCGGCCGCGGTGCACGCCGTCCTGCGGGCGGAGGGCGTGACGGTGCTCAACCAGACCCCGGCCGCCTTCAAGGGGCTGCGGGCCCATCTGGCCCAGCAGGGCGAGGACTTCGCGGCGCTGGCACTGCGTACGGTGATCTTCGGCGGGGACGCCTTCGACGCCCGGGACTACCGCGACTGGTTCGCCGGGCCCGCCGCCGGGCGGCCCGCGCTGGTGAACATGTACGGCATCACCGAGACCACCGTGCACGTCACCTACCGGCTGATCACCGAGGCGGACACGGTCGCGGCGGTGTACTCGCCGATCGGCCGCCCGCTGGCCGGGCAGCACGGGTACGTCCTCGACCGGACGGGCCGGCTGGCGCCCCGGGGCACGGTGGGCGAGCTGTACGTCGCGGGCGGCGGGGTGGCCCGCGGCTACCGCAACCGGCCCGAACTGACCGCCGAGCGCTTCCCGCTGGACCCCTTCGCGCCGGGCGGCGCCGGCGGATCGCGGATGTACCGCACGGGTGACCTGGTCCGGGTGCTCCCCGACGGGCAGCTCGCCTACGCGGGGCGCGCCGACCACCAGGTGAAGATCCGCGGGTTCCGCATCGAGCCGGGCGAGATCGAGACCGCGCTGCGGGTGCTGCCCGGGGTGCGGGACGCCTCGGTGGTGGCCCGGCCCGACGGGCACGGCGGGGCCCGGCTGGTGGCCCACGTGGTGCTGCCCGAGGGGCGCCCGCTCGACGCCGCGGACCTGCGGGACCGGCTGCGCGTGACGCTGCCCGAGTACATGGTCCCCGCCCTGTTCGTGCGGCACATGAAGCTGCCGATCACCGCGAACGGCAAGGTGGACCGGGCGGCCCTGATCGCGGTGGCCGCCGAAGGGGCCGCGGCCCCGGCCGACTTCACGGCGCCCGAGGGCGCGGTCGAGGAGGCGCTGGCCGGCATCTGGTCGGAGGTCCTGGGCGCCGAGCGGATCAGCCGGAGCGCGAACTTCTTCGACCTCGGCGGGGACTCGATCCTGGCCCTGCGGGTGATCGGGCGGGCCCGTTCGGCGGGGCTGGGGCTGAGCGTGGCGGACCTGTTCCGGGCCCGGACGCTGGCCGACCTGGCCGCCCTGGCGTCCACCGCCGAGGACCCGGCCGGTCCCCCGCCGGTCGCGCCGTTCTCGCAGCTGGACCCGGCGGACGCGGCGCGGCTGCCCGAGGGGCTCGTCGACGCCTACCCGCTCACCTTCCTGCAGACCGGCATGCTGCACGAGATGCTCGCGGACCCGGAGCGCGGGGCGTACCACAACGTCACCGACCTCAAGATCACCGTGCCCGAGGGCTTCGACCTCGCCGCCTTCCAGACGGCCGTGGACACGGTCGTGCGCGCCCACGACATCCTGCGCTCCTCCGTCGACCTGGTGTCCTTCTCCGAGCCGCTCCAGCTGGTGCGTCCGTCGGCCGACCTGCCGGTGGGGTACGTCGATCTGCGCGGGCAGAGCCGCGAGGAGCAGCGGGCCGCGGTCAAGGCGTACGTGCGGGAGGAGTTCGCCCGCCGCTTCGACCTCGCCTCGGCTCCCCTGGTCCGGCTGCACCTGCACCACGTCGGCGAGCACGAGCTGCGGTTCACGGTCACCGACTGCCACATCGTGCTCGACGGCTGGAGCCTGACCTCGCTCATCGCCGACGTGCTGGACCTGCACCGCCAGGTGGTGGCCCAGGGGCGGCGCGAGCCGGCCCTGGCGCCGGCCCCGCGGTTCGCCGAGTACGTCGCGCTGGAGCGGGCGGCGGTCCGGTCGCAGGAGAGCCTGAAATTCTGGAGCGCCCAGCTGGACGATCTGCGGCCGGTGCGCTTCGGGCGCCGCTCCGACGGTCCGGTCGACGGCGACCGCGCCATCGTGGAGATCCGCCGCTCCTACGCGGCGCTGGCCGGGCCGATCGGCGACCTCGCGAAGCGGGCGGGCGTACCGCGCCGGACCGTGCTGCTGGCGGCCTTCCACCACACGATGGGCCTGTTCACCGATATCGAGGCGGACCTCGACGGCGGCTCCGCCGGGCACTCGATCGGGCTGGTCACCAACGGCCGCCCCGAGGAGTCGGGCGCGGACCGGATGCGCGGACTGTTCCTCAACACCGTCCCGTTCGGGGTGCGGCGGACCGGGGAGACCTGGATGGACCTGCTGCGGGAGGTCTTCGCCGCCGAGCAGGACCTGATGCCGCACCGCAGGGTGCCGCTGGCCCGGCTGGGGCAGCTGCGCGCGGACGAACCCGGTCTGGTCGACGTGCTCTTCAACTACATCAACTTCCACCGGCTCTCCGGGGACACCTGGGACGAGTCGGAGGAGATCGCCCGGACGATGTTCCCGCTCAACATCAACGTGAGCGTGCAGGGGTTCACCGTCGACGCCGACACGACCCGGGTCGACCCGGCCACCGCCGAGCAGCTCGCCGACGCGGTGTGCGCGCTGCTGGAGTCCATGGTCGGCGACCCGGACGGGCCGGTGGCGCGGCCGGTGCTGCGGGGCGCCGCCCGGGAGCGGGCGCTGGTGGAGTGGGCGCACGGCCCGGTGGTGCGCAACGACCCCCGGATGTTCCACGAGTGGTTCGCGGAGCACGCGCTGCGCGCCCCGGACGCGGTGGCCGTCGCGCACGGCGAGACCGAGGTCGGCTACGGCGCCCTCGACGCCTCCGCCGGGGTGCTGGCGGGCCGCCTGCGGGAGCTGGGCGTGGGCCCGGAGGTGATCGTCGGGATCTGCGCGGACCGCGGCCCGGACATGGTGCGCGCCATCCTCGCGGTCCTCAAGGCGGGTGGGGCGTTCCTGCCGCTGGACCCGCAGCACCCCACCGAGCGCCTCGCGTTCGTGGCCGGGGACAGCGGGATGCGGGTGCTGCTCACCCAGTCCGCGCTGGCGGGCCGGGTGCCCTTCGAAGGCCCGGTGGTGCTGGTCGACGTACCCGCCGAGTGCGCGGGGTCCGGCGGGGTCCCGGAGGCCGGTACGGGCGCGGACAACACCGCGTACGTGCTGTACACCTCGGGGTCGACCGGCCGGCCCAAGGGCGCCGCCGTACCGCACCGCGGCCTGACCAACCTGATCCACGGCCAGCGGGACGTGTTCGGCCCGCGGCCCGAGGACCGGGTGCTGCAATTCGCCTCCTTCAGCTTCGACGTGTTCGTCAGCGAGCTGACCTGGGCCCTGGCCAACGGGGCGCGGCTGTGCACCGCGCCCAAGGAGGCCCTGATGCCCGGCCCGGACCTGATCGCCACCCTGCACCGGTACGGGATCACCGCGGCCGCGCTGCCGCCGAGCACCCTGGCGGTGCTCGCGGAGCAGGGGGATCCGCTGCCGCTGCTGCACACCATCGTCACGGGCGGCGAGGCGCCCACGGCCGAGATGTCGGACATCTGGTCGCCCGGCCGCCGGTTCATCAACTCCTACGGTCTGACGGAGACCTCGGTGTGGTCCTGCGCCGAGGTGTGCGTGGCGGGCACGGGCCTGCCGCCGATCGGCCCGCCGATCCGCAACAGCCAGGTCTACGTCCTGGACCGGGACCTCGAACCGGTCCCGGTCGGAGTGCCCGGCGAGATCTGCCTCGGCGGCGACGCCGTGGGCCTGTACTACCTGAACCGGCCCGCGCTGACGGCCACCGCCTTCGCCCCGGACCCCTACGGCGGCGTGCCCGGCGCCCGCCTCTTCCGCACCGGTGACCTCGGCCGCTACCACGCCGACGGCAGCATCGAATGCCTCGGCCGCAGGGACACGCAGGTCAAGCTGCGCGGCTTCCGCATCGAACTGGGCGAGCTCGAATGCGCGTTGCGGGACCTGCCCGGGGTGAACAAGGCCGTGGTGCTGCTGCGCCGCGACCTGCCGGGTGATCCGGCGCTGGTCGCCTACGTCGTGCCCGAGCAGGGGTGCGCGCCGGACGCCGAGGGGATCCGCCGGGCGCTGCGGGCCCGGATGCCCGCGTACATGGTGCCCGCGCGGTTCGTGTTCCTCGGCGAACTGCCCCTGAACAGCAGCAAGAAGGTGGACCGGCGGGCCCTGCCGCTGCCGCTGGAGCGCTCGGACGTGGACGTCGAGTACACCGCGCCGCGCACCCCGGCCGAGCGGGAGCTCGCCGAGGTGTGGTGCGCCGTGCTGGGGGTGCCGGAGGTCGGGATCCACGACGACTTCTTCCGGATCGGCGGGAGTTCGCTCTCCACGGTCCGGGTGGCCGCCCGGGCGGCGGCCCGCGGGCTGGCCGTGTCCGTACGCGACCTGATCGAGCTGCCCACGATCGCGCAGCTCGCGGCCCGCGCCGGGGAGGCGGCCGCCGCCACCGGGTCCGAGCCGGTGACCTCCGAGGTCCGGCTGCGCGACGGGGAGGGCGACCCGCTGTGGTGCGTGCACCCGACGGGCGGCAGCGCCGCCTGGTACGTCGGGCTGGCCCGCGCCCTGCCGCCGGGCGTCCCGGTGCGGGCCTTCCAGGCCCGCGGCCTGCTCGGCGGGGTGGACCCGACCACGGTGGCCGGGATCGCGGCCAACTACGTGGCCGAGATGACCGCGCACGGCGGGGAGGGCCCGCACGACCTGCTGGGCTGGTCCATGGGCGCCAACCTCGCCATGGAGATGGCCACCCAGCTGCACGAGGCCGGCCACCGGGTGGCACCGCTGACCCTGATCGAGCCCTATCTGCCCAGCGAGGTGGCGCGCGGTCAGCTCGCGGACGTGAGCGCCAAGATGGTCACCGCGAGGCGGCTGCGCGACCGGCTGCGGACGATGGCCCCCTCCGCGGAGCGCGAGGGCGTGAAGGCCGAGCTGACCGCGGTGCTGCTGAGCGCGGACATGAGCCCGAGCGAAGCGGCCCTGGTGGAGAACGCCCCGATCGAGGTGTGGCACTCGCTGCTCACCGCCCTGGCCGACTACGAGGTGCGGCCCTACCCCGGCCGCGTCCACCTGGTGGTGGGTTCGCACGCGGCCGCCCTGCCCGACGGCGAGCCGATGCCCGGCTTCGACGTGGGCTTCCACGAGTACGTCGAACGCTGGCGGGAGCAGGCCCTGGGCGGCCTGACCCTGCACGTCACCGAAGGCGACCACATGTCGCTGATGTCCGAGCCCCTGCTGGGCCGGACCGCTTCCCTGCTGCACGCCATCCGGACGGAGACCCGGTCATGACCACGATGATTCCCGCGGGCGGCCCGGCCGCCCTGCTCACCGCACCCCCGCGGACCGGCTTCGCCGAGCGCTACCTCCTGGACCCCGAGATCAACGCCGACCCCTACGGCTACCTGAACTCCCTGCGCGACCACGACCCGGTCCACTGGAGCCCCATGCACCGCGCCTGGCTGGTCACCGGCCACGGCCAGCTGATGCACTGCCTGCGCGACCCGGCGGTCTCCGCCGAGCGGGTCGGCCCCCTGATGGACGCCGTCCCCGAGGGCGCCCGGGAGGACACCGCACGGGCGTTCTCCATCCTCTCCCGCTGGATGGTCTTCAACGACCCGCCGCAGCACCGGCGGCTGCGCCAGGTGTTCCAGGAGCAGTTCTCGGCCCGCTCGATCGGCCGCTACCGCACGTTCGTCGAGCGGGCCACCCGGGCCATGCTGGCCCGGCGTTCGGTGCCGGGCAGCAGCGGTGACCTGCTCGCCGACATCGCCCGGCCGCTGCCGGCGCTGGTCTTCGCCCGCTGGCTGGGCGTCCCCCAGGCGCACAGCCCCTCCTTCTGGTACTGGAACGCCCGGGTGGGCGACCTGGTGCTCGGGGCCGCGCAGGAGGAGCGCGAGTACCGCACCTCCCTGCAGTCCCTGGTCAAGCTGGACGACTACCTCGCCGGACTGGTCGGCGAGCGCCGCGCCGACCCCAAGGACGACCTGATCAGCTCCGTGCTGGCGGGCGGCCAGATCGGGAAGTCGGTCAGCGAGGAGGAGTTCGTCGGGATGCTGACCCAGATGGCCTTCGCGGGCGGGGAGACCACGAGCAATCTGATCGTCAACACCCTGCTCGCCCTGCTGCGCCACCCCGAGCAGCTGGCGGCGGTCCGCGCCGACCCGGACCTGGTGCCGCTCGCCGTCGAGGAGGCCATGCGCTACGACGGCCCCTCGAAGATGTCGATCCGCAGCGCCGCCCGGGACTTCGACCTCGACGGCCGCCCGGTGCGCGGCGGGGACCGGCTGTTCCTGGTCACCGCCGCCGCCAACCGGGATCCCGAGCGGTTCGCCGACCCCGACCTCTTCAACGTCGCCCGGGGCAGCACCTCGCACCTCGGGTTCGGCTTCGGCGCGCACTTCTGCATCGGGGCCGCGCTGGCCCGGCTGGTGGCCTGCGCGGTGGTCGGCGTCCTCGTGCGCGACTACCCGGACCTCGCGCTGGCCACGGACCGGCACACCTGGCAGCCGTCCCTGCTCAACCGCGCCCTGACGGCGCTGCCCGTCCACTACTGACCCGTGGCCGTCCGCTACCGAACCGCGGCCGCCCCGGGCGGCCCGACGAAGGGTCCGATCATGGCCTCCACCCTGGCGAGCGCGGGCTCGCGCCTGAGCGCCCCCGCCAAAGTGCCCTCCTTCCGGCTGCTGTGGCTGGGACAGTCCCTGTCCCTGCTCGGGGACGGCTTCAGCTACATCGCCTTCTCCTGGATCACGCTGAGCCTGACCCAGTCCACCCTGACCCTCGGCTACGTCCTCGCCTTCCAGGCGGTGCCGCGCGCGCTGCTGACCATGGTCGGCGGCTCGCTCAGCGACACGTGGTCCTCCCGCACGCTGATGACGCTCTCCAGCTGGGCCCGGGCCGTGCTGATGGGGGGCGTCGGGCTGATCGGGATGTCCGGCACGCTCACGGTCCCGATCCTGTGCTGCGCCGCCGCCGCGTTCGGCGCCGTCGACGCCTTCTTCCAGCCCGCCAGGGCCTCGATCCTGCCGTCGGTGGTGGACAAGGAGCTGCTGGCCCCGGCCAACGCCCTGTTGGCGGTCGGCACCAAGGTCTCCTCGATCCTGGGCCCGGCCGTCGGGGGCATGGTGGTGGCCCTCTCGGACGCGCCCGTCGCCTTCCTCGTCGACGGCGTGTGCTTCGCGCTCTGCGGGCTGTGCGTCTCCCGGATCCGGACGGTGCCCCGCGAGGCCGGGGAGCCGGCGGAGTCCGCGGACGGAGGCGACGCCGCGGCGGCGCCGGAGGCCGGGGACTCGCTGCTCACCCGGATGCGCGCCGGCCTGCGCTACGCCCTGGAAGACCCTCGGATCCGCTCGATCCTGGTCGTCGACACGGTGATGACCTTCTGTTACGCCGGTACCTTCACGGTCGGCTTCGCCACCCTCGCCAAGGTGGACCTGCACGGCGGCTCGGTGACCCTGGGCCTGCTCAACGGCGCGCTGGCGGGCGGGGCGATGCTGGGCACCCTGGTGGGCGGCTCGCTCAGCGGCCTCCCCCGGGTGGGGCTGCTGATCGCCGCGCTGGCCGGGTGGCTCGCGGTGGGCATGGGGGTGCTGGGGCTGGTGGACACTACGGTGGCCGCGTTCGTGACCGTCCTGGTGATGGGCTTCGGCATCGGGTTCCAGGGGGTCTTCGGCCTCAGCTGGATCCAGCGCAACATCGACCCCTCGGTGCTCAGCCGGGTGATCTCCATCGACATGGTCCTCGGCTACGCGATGGCCCCGGTCTCGCTGATCCTGTGCGGGGCGCTGGCCCAGCAGGGCAGCGGCCCCATGTTCGCGGTGTCGGGCGCGGTCCTCGCGCTGACGGCGGTGGGGGTGCTCAGCTCCAGGGCGGTGCGCGGGATGCGCTGACCGCGTCGGCGGGCCGGGGCCGGGGCGGTGGCGCCCCGGCTCTACCCGCGCAGGGAAGCGGAGAGTTCGCACAGGGCCGAGCGGTTGGCGCGGCCCGTCTTGGTGCCGAGGCTGGCGATGTGTTTCTCCACCGTGCGGGGCGAGATGTAGAGGCGGTCCGCGATGTCCTTGTTCCCCAGCCGCTCGGCGAGCAGCCGGAACACCTCGTACTCGCGCACCGTGACCCCCTGGGTGCGCAGCACGTCCGGGATGTTGCCCGAGCCGGAGCGCCGCTGGGCGACGGGGGCGCCCATCCGGCGCAGCGCGGCCCGGCAGGCGTTGGCGACGGGGGCCACGGAGCCCTGGTGGAAGTGGAGTTCGGCCCGGCGCAGCCAGGCCACCGGTTCGCCCCAGCCGTCCGCGTGGGCCGCCTCCGCGATCAGCCGCAGGCCCAGGTGGAGTGCGGTGGAGTACGGCTCCGCGGTCCGCAGGGCCTCGTTGACGGCCGCGGCCGCCAGGTCGGGTCTCCCCTCCCGGCCCAGCAGGACGGCGCCCGCGAAGTGCACGAACTGGCGGTTCCAGCGCATCCGGCCGGGGGCGGTGGCGGCGATCTCCTCGTACGGACCGCGGCCGGCCTCCCCGGAGAGCACGTCCAGGAGCAGCCCGATGCCGTACCGGCCGCTGAGGTAGTAGGTACTGGGGTTGGTGCTCTCCAGGTCCGCCACGGTGTGCAGTTCACGGACGGCGGCGGGCCGGTCCTCCTCCATCAGCGCGCAGAAGGCGCGGGCCAGGCCGCGGGTCAGCGGCTCCTCCTGGGAGCCGATGCCGTCCCACTCGCCGAAGGCGGCGAGGGCGCGCTCCATGCCCGCGCGGTCGCCCTGGTGCGCCGCGAGGGTCGCCTGGGCCATCAGGACGTACCGGGTGGCCGGAGCCAGGCGCAGCCGCTGGACGACGGCCAGGCACTCCTCGGCGGCCCGGGCGGCGTCGGCGAACCCGGCCCGCAGCACTCCGTCGAGGATCATGATGCCGTCGATGGTGTAGACGATGGTGGCGGAGCCGAGCCGCTGGGCCTCGCAGCGGGCCGCGAGCAGGGGGACCGTATTGCCCTCGGTGAGCCAGTTGTTCCCGCCGATGCGGGTGAGGGCGTACATCCGCTGGAGCGGGAGCTGGTGCTGTTCGGCGGTGTGCAGGGCCGATTCCAGCAGGGCCGTGGCCTCGTCGAAGTCCCGCTCGCGGGCGAGGGTGGCGAGCAGCTCCCAGGCCTGGCAGACCACCGTGGGCAGGCCGTGCCGTTCGGCGGCCTGGAGGGCCGAGTAGGCCAGCTTCTCGGCGAGTTGGGTGCGGTCGGGGCCGGGGGTGTCGAGGGCCAGGTAGGCGGCGGTGACGTCGATGGAGGCGGTGCTGCGCTCGTCGGGGTGCTCCCCGAGGAGGGCTCTGGCCTGGGCTATCTGCCGGTTGCCGTCCTCCCAGCGCCCGGCGGTGTGCGCCACCTTGGCGAGCCGGGTGTGCAGCGCGGCCAGCCGCTCGGCGCTCAGGCCGCTGCCGCCGAGGGTGTGCAGGTTCTCGGCGAAACCGAAGGCCTGGGCGAAGTCCCCGGCCTCCGCGAGCGCGGGGAGCAGCGCCTCCAGGGCGGCGGTGCGGCCCGCCGCGTCCCCGCTGGCCGCCAGCAGCCGCTCGGCCCGGCCCAGCAGGGTGACCGCCGAGCCGATGGCCCCGGCCGACAGGGCCCGCAGCCCCGCGACGGTGAACAGCCGCCCGGCTTCCGCGTCGTCACCGGCCTGGGAGCGCAACTCCGCGACCAGCGGGCACCATTCGCCCTCCAGCTCGGGATACAGCGCCTGCACCGCGTCGGCGGCGCGCCCGGACATCTCCGCCCGGTTGGTGGGCGTGAGCTGGGTCAGCAGCGCCTCGGCGGTGAGCGAGTGGCGGAACGCGTACCAGTCGGGGGCGGGTTCGTCATGGACGACAAGCTGCGCCGCGACCCCGGCGTGCAGGTGGCTGAGCAGGCTGCGGTCGTCGATCCCGGTCATCCGCTGGAGCACGGTGAGCGGGAAGCGGCGGCCGATCACGGCAGCCGCGGACAGCAGGGTCAGGCCCTGGGGGGCGAGCCGGTCGACGCGCCGCAGGATGCCGCGCGCGAGCGCGGTGGACACGTCGCTGCGCAGGTCGCCGACGACGCGCCAGCCGTCCTCGGCGCGGACCAGCGCCCCGCTGCCGATCATCCCCTGGAGGAGTTCCTCGACCAGGAAGGGGCTGCCCGCGCTGTCGTCCCAGAGCCGCTCCAGGGCCGGTTCCGGCACCAGTTCCGGTTCGGTGTCCAGCTGCGCGGCGATCACGGCGCGCACCTCGGGCCGGGTCAGCGGGGCCAGCTGGAGCACGGTCCCCACACCGCGGCGGCGGGCCGATTCGGCCATGTCGAGGGCGTCGCAGGATTCGGTGCGGATCGTGGCCAGAAGGACCACGTTGGTGTATTCGAGGTTGTCCACGAGGTACTCGACGACCGCGAGGGTCTCGGGGTCGGCGTCGTGCAGGTCCTCCAGCAGGAGGAGCTGGCCGTGTTCCCTGCCGGTGGCGATGAGCAGCCGCAGCACGGCCTCGCCCAGGATCACCATGGAGCTGTTGTCCTGGGCGTCGCTGCTCCAGTCCGGGATGATCCGGCCCAGCGCGGGCCGGTAGGGGCCGAGCGGCAGGTCGTCCAGGGACGGACCGCCGGGCGGACCGCCGCGGAACAGCGCCATCAGCGCTTCGGTCAATGGCCGGAAAGGCACTGTGGGGCCGGTCGTGCTGCTCCGGCCCCGCAGTGCCCGCATTCCGGCGTTGAAGGCCATTCCCACGGCCTCGGCGGCGAGCCGCGATTTGCCGATCCCCGCCTCGCCGACCAGGAAGACGACCCCGCCGCGCCCGTCCCTCGCCTCGGCCAACGCCTGGTTGATCTCTGAGAGTTGCGAGTCACGACCGATGATGTACCGCGTACGGGAACGCATGAGCGCAATCTAGTTCATACGTACGGTCCGCCGTGCACCGAAAGTCGGCCTTTCCCAGGTGCCCCGCTCCGCTATCCGGGCACTACCAGGTGACGTTGGGGGCCGAGACGCTGGTGTCGATCTGGCTCAGCGCGACCACGAGTCCGCTGGTGAGGACGAGGCCGGCCAGCGCCCGGGCCCGCGCGCACGCCGTGTTGCGGCCCGACAGGGTGATGCCGCCCGCGGGGTCCCCGGCGGGAACCTCGGCGACCGCGTCGGTGGTGGCGTCCGTGGCGATGGCGTTGACCTGGAACTCCTGCATGGTGGTGAGTACCTTTCTCGGAACCTGAAGTGGAGTGTGGTGCTCGGTACGGCAGTTCGTTCGGTGCGATCGATCGAGTGTCAGTGGAGCAGCAGTACGGACGGGACCGCCTCCGGGAAACCCAGCCTGAGCAGGGCGTATCCGATGCCGGAGAGGCCGGTGAGGAGTCCGGGTGAGGGGACGTGGTCGGGGGTGCCGCAGCGGTGGCCGTGGCATTCGAGGCGGCCGAGGACCTGACCGGCGCGGTGGGTGAGGGCGGTGGCGGCCCGGGGGTGCCCCTGCCCGGCGAGGACGCTGAGCAGTTCCAGGGAGCCGAGCGTGCCGTGGCCCAGGCTGAGGTCGCCGAACTCGGCCGCCTCGGTGGACTCCCCGGCCTCGGCGGGATCGCTCAGCAGGGCCGCGCACCAGGTGAGTTCGGCTTCGGGGACCGGCTGGCCGGCCCGGGCGAGCGCGTCGGCCGCGGCGAGCGCGGTGCCCGCGAGCCCGGAGTGCCAGCCGAGGTCGGCGGGGTGGTTGAGGGCCTCGTCCAGGGCGGGCCGCAGCAGGGCGGCGCCGGTACGGGCGCACGCCTCGGCCCTCGCTCCGGGGCCGGCGGCCGGGCCGCGCGCCTCCGCGGCGGCGGCGTAGCGCAGCAGGGCCCAGCCGATGCCCGCGTCGCCGTGGGCGAAGCCGGGGGCCGCGGGGCCGTGCCCGGCGGGCCGGGCCAGCCGGGGTTCGGCGCGGGCGAGCAGCCGGTCGGCGAAGGCGGCGGCCAGGGCGGCGGCGCCGGGCATCCCGGTGAGGCGGTGCACGGCGACGACGGCGGCCAGCGCTCCGGCGAGGCCGTCGGCGAGGTCGGCCGGACCTTCGGGGTCGGCTTCGACCGCGAGGGCCAGCGCGGTGAGGGCGTCGGGCAGACAGGCGCGCAAGGGATCGGCGACGGTGCTCCCCCCGGTCCCGCCCTCGACCTCGCCCCCGCCCGGGCCCCCGCCCTCGCCCAGCAGCGCGGCCAGCCGGGCCACGGTGTAGACGATGCCGCTCAGCCCGTGCAGGGCGCCCGGCCCCACGGCGGCGCTCAGCGCGGGGCTGGCGGCGAGCGTGGCCAGCAGCTCCGGCAGCGGGGCCGCGGCCTGCCGGGCCAGGGCGGTGTAGCGTCCGGCGCCGGTCAGGGCGCCGAGCTGGGCCAGGAAGAGGGCCACGCCGCAGTAGCCCTGGGCGAGCCCGCCGCCCATCGGCAGGACCGCCCAGTGCTCACCGGAGACCTGCTCCAGGCCGAGCCAGTTGACCCGGCCGTCACCGTGCACCGCACGGGCCGCGATCTCGTCGGCGATCCCGCAGGCGGCGGTCAGCAGCCGCGAGGGCTCGGGCACGACGGCCGGGGCGAGGTGACCGGCCAACGCCGAACGCGGGCCGCCCCCGGTGAGGTTGGCGCCGGTCACCGCGAGCGTGGCCGAGATGATCCACTCCTGGTCGTGCCGGTCCACCTCGCCCATCGCCGCGATCTTGTCCAGGGCCGCGCGCAGACTGGGCGCGGGCAGCACCCCGTCGATGAGCGCGCCCCGCGAGGTGCGCACCGAGGTGTGCGCGGGGTGGTGGAAGAAGACGGGAACGTCACCCTCCCACAGGTCGGCGGTCTCGTCCTCGATCAGCCGCCGACGGGCCGGGTCGTTCTCGGATTCCGCCCACAGTACGGCGAACAGCGCGTCCCGGGTCAGCGCGTCGCGCAGCACGTCGGGGTGGGTGGACTCCTCCAGCAGGGTCGTGTAGAGGCGGGTGGCGCGGGCGATCAGCCGGCCCGGGCTGGTGGCCCAGCGGCCCAGCAGCCCGTCCTCGCCGAGGAGTTCGCGGCGGTGGGCGGCGATCGCGTCGTAGCCCGCACGGAAGCCCTCGAGCAGCGCCGCCCTGTGGTCCCCGTGTCCGGCGGCCCCGTCCCGCGGCGCGGGCCGGTTCTGTCCGGCCGGGGTCTCGACGCGGCCGCGCAGCACCCGCATCTCGTCGGTTCCGGCGGCTTCCCAGCTCATCCCGTCGCTGGGGTAGGAACCGCCGTGCCCGCCGCCGAGGGCGGAGATGTCCATGGCGCCGTGCTCGCCGATGAGCAGGCTCGGGAGCAGGCAGGTGCGGTGGACCGAGGCGGACAGGGCCGCCGCCGCGGGGTCGGAGCCGCAGGTCACCGCGGCGGGCAGGCCCGCGTGGAGCAGGGTCTCGGCGTCCACCAGGACCGGCTGGTCCTGGCAGGCGATGACGTTCTCGTAGTGCATGTCGACGCCGTCCACCGCGTACAGCAGGGCGAGCAGCGCGCCCTGGCGGCGGTAGAACCGGTCCAGTGCGGTGGGCGAGGCACACCAGCCGTGCTCGATGAACTCCAGCCAGCCGTACCCGGGACGGCGCACCGACCGGGGGGTCCGCAGGCCGAGGCCGGGCACCTTGCCGTTGGTCCAGGCGACGGCCTGGTCGAGGAGGGCGTGCTGGTCGAGCGGGCGGGGCTTGTGCACGACGGTGGCGCCGCCGGCGAAGCGCAGCAGCGCGACGGAGCGGTTGCCCTGGTGGACGTCGCCGCGGCCGAGGTCGATGCGCACCAGCGGGCCCGGGTCGGCGCCGCCGAGCAGGCCCCGCACGATCGCGGCGCGGTCGGTGGTGTAGCGGCGGACCAGCTCCGCCGTCGCGTCCTCGGCGTACGCGCAGGACTGGGCCAGCATCCGGGCCAGCACCGGGTAGCCGGTGAACAGCGCCGCCAGGCCCTCCCGGGTGCCGAGCCGGGCCAGGAAGTCGGCGAACCGCTCCCGCGAGGTCTCTCCCGCCAGCCGCCCGGCGGTGCGCGCCGCGTGCAGTTCCTTGACCAGGGTCCGGGCGGACTGGCGGATCAGGCGGTCGCCCAGCCAGCCCTCGAAGGCGGTGCGGACCACGGCCAGTTCCGCCTCGGGAAGCTCGATCCGCGGAGCCGTCCCGGCCCAGGCCATCTCGGTCAGGGAGCGCAGCGCGGGCAGGAACACCGCGGCGCCCGTGGCCTCTTCGCCGCCGTCGGCCGCGGCGCCCGCCGTGGCCGTCCGCTCGACGGGGGCCGCCGCCACGATCCGTTCCGCGTACGCCGCCCACTCCGGCTTCTCGGCGCGGGCGGCCAGCCGCCCGGACCGCTCCGCCGCGAGCGCGTACCCGGTGTCCTCGGTCGCCCCCAGACTCGCCAGCCGGGCCGCGAAGCCCTCGGGGTCCCCCAGGGACCACGAGGCGGGCCGGTCGTGGGGGGCGGCGGTCCGCGCGGGTGCGGGGGCACCCGGTGCGGCGAGCCGCTCCCGCAGGTTCAGGGCCTGTGCCCACCAGGAGTGGGTCAGGCCGCCGACCTCGGTTTCTGCGGCGGTGGCGGTGTCAGTCACAAGAGGAAAACTCGCAGAGTGGCGCGCCGCGCACATGGGGGCACGTCCCCCATATTCTGCGCGGCCGCCCCCAGAGGCCCCCGGGCGCACCGCCCGGCCCCCACCGCCGTGGCGTCCGCGTACGGCCCGCGCACCCCGTGCGACCCGCCACGACGGGCCGTCCGGCCGATCCGGGCAGCGGCCTTCACACGATCCGCCGCTCGCGGCACCCCGCCTTCACAAATGTGGGGGCCGGGGCCCGATGCCCGGCCCGGCGGCCGCCCCCAGTCTGGGAACCAGCACCCTTTCCGCCGGTCCGACACCCCGGCAGGCGGATGACTTTCGGAGGACCCGGTGGGAGAACCCGTCCCTGTCAACGTCGTCGCACTCGATCCGGTGCTCGAAGCCGGTACCAAGAGCGCCCTGCTCGCCTGTCCGGAGGTGGCCCTGACCGCGCCCGGCGGCGCACCCCGCGTCGTGGTCATGACCGTGGACCGGGTCGGCCGTACGGAACTCGACGTCCTGCGGTCGATCCGGGACACCCCGTCCCGTCCGGACGTGGTGCTGGTGGCGGGCGAGCTGGAGCCCGCCGACGCCCTGCACGCGATCGCCGCCGGGGCCCGGGGTCTGCTGCGCCGCCGCGAGGCGGATCCCGTCCGCCTCGCCCGGGCCGTCCGCGCCGCCTCCCGCGGTGACTGCACGCTGCCGCCGGACCTGCTCGACCTGCTGCTGGAACACTCCGGCGCGCGCGGCTCGGCGGCCGGCGAGGTGGCCGGGCCATGGGACGCGGCGGGGCTCAGCGACCGGGAGCGCTCGGTCCTGCGGATGGTCGCGGACGGCCACGAAACCAGCGAGATAGCCAAGCGGCTGTGCTATTCGCCGCGCACGGTGACCACCGTCGTGCACGACATCACCCAGCGCTTCCGGCTGCGCAATCGCGCCCACGCGGTGGCCTACGCCCTGCGGGCGGGCATGCTGTGAGCCCCGTCGCCGCACCGACGCGCACGACGCCCCGCGAGCCGGGCCACGAGGCGGTCCTGGAGGCGGGCCGGCTGAGCCGGATGCTGGCCCAGGTCGCCACCGGCCTCGCACCCGCCCCCGAACCGGCTCCGGACACCGTCGAGCTGCCCTACCCCGACCTGCTCCGGCTGCTGGGCGGCCACACGGCCCTGCCCGCGCCGCGGCCCGTACCCGCCGCGGACACCCCGCACTTGACGGCCCGCCAGACCTCGGTGCTGGCCCTCATGGCGGAGGGCCACGGGAACGCGGTGATCGCGCGCACCCTGTCCTGCTCGGAGCACACCGTGAAGAACGTCATCTACGAGCTGATGTCCCGCCTCCACGCCCGCAACCGCTCGCACGCGGTGGCCTGCGCGGTGCAGTACAGCCTCATCTGAACGGCCGCCGCCGCGGCGGGGGCTACCGGCGGGAGTCGCGCGAGTTGCCGAAGAGGATCCGGTAGGCGATCAGCAGGACCAGCGAGCCCGCCACCGCGGCGCCCCAGGTGGCGAGGTCGAAGAACTCGTTCTGGATGGGCCGGTCCAGGAACTTCGCCGACAGCCAGCCGCCGATGAAGGCGCCGGCGACGCCGATCAGGGTCGTCCCGATCAGGCCCCCCGGGTCGCGCCCAGGCAGCAGCACCTTCGCTATGCCTCCGGCCAGCAGCCCCAGAATGATCCAGCTGACGAACCCCATACCCGCTCACTCCCGTTCCCTGCCCTCGCGCCCGTCCGTGTGCGCGCTCACCAGGAAGGACGCCGACCGGGCCGAAATGGTTCTCCGCCCGGACCCGATCGGTCCGGATGAGGAGGTCACAGAGCTGCGCGGACCCGAACCTTGACGGGGCTATGCCCTCAAGTGGCCGGAAAGGCACAGTCGACGGGCAGGCCGGGCACGTGCGGTGCACCCCCGGCCCGGCCCTCCCCGTCCCGCGCCCTCCGTCACGCAGCGAGGCCTCCATGACACTGCCCGACCCGCCCGTCCCGGCCGCCCTCACCCACGTCCTGGTGGGGTACAGCCCGGTGATGCTCGGCAAGCTGGACGTCCTGCTCCCCGAGAACTCCGTCCTGGTCGTGGAGGAGCCCGCCGTCATCGCCGCGCGCGGCATCGACGGCCTGGCCGGATCGCACCGCTGTGTCGGAGCGCTGCTCGCGGCGCCCAGCCAGGACGAGGAGCATCCGCACCGCGTCGTCGCCGCCGTCCCCCGGCCCCCGGCCGTGCGCGCGGTCGTGCCGGTCGTGGAGTACGGCGTGGTGGCCGCCGCGGCCCTCGCCGAGGCGTGGGGGCTGCCCGGCGCGGGCCCGAAGGCCGCGCGCATCCTGCGGGACAAGGCCCGGCTGCGGGCCGCGGTGGACGGTACGGACCTGGACCAGCCGGCCTGGCAGCGGGCCCGGAGCCCCGAGGACGTCAGCGCCTTCCGCGCCCGGTACGGCGGGGCGTGCGTGCTCAAACCCGCGGGCCGCCAGGCCAGTCTCGGCGTACGCCTCCTCGGACCGGACGACGACAGTGCCGCGGCCTGGGCGCACACGACGACCGCCGACGAGCCGTCCCTGCACGCGGGGTACCCGGACTCCGCCCGCTATCTGGTCGAACAGCGCCTGTACGGGCCGGAGGTGAGCGTCGAGGCCGTGGTCCACGAGGGCATCGTCGGCTTCACCAACATCACCGCCAAGAGGGTCCAGGACTCGCGCCATCCCGTCGAGACGGGGCACACCGTGCCCGCCGCGCTGCCCGAAGCGCAGGCCGACGCGCTGCGCGGCGCGGTCGCGGTCCTGGTGTCGGCCACGGGGTTCCGCTCCGGCGTGCTGCACTCGGAGTGGATCCTCGACGGCGGCCGCCCGCACCTGGTGGAGTGCGCGGCCCGGCTGCCCGGCGGCGGCATCACCGCGCTCATCGACCTCGCCTACGGGATGGACATCCTGTCCGCGCTGCTCGGCGCGCTGGACGGCACCGGTGCGACGCCGCAGCGGCCGCCCGTCCTGGGCGCGGCCGTCCGGTTCCTGATCGCGCCGGTCGGTCCGGTCGGGGCGGTGGAGGGCGTCGAGGCCGCCCGGCGCGCCGTCGGGGTGGAGGAGGTCCACGTCGGGGTCGCCCCCGGTGACGTGGTCCTGGCCGTCACCAGCTCGTGGGAGCGGGCGGGGTACGTGATCGCCACCGGTACGGACGCGGCGGCCGCGGGGCGCAACGCCGAGGAGGCCGCCGCTCTGGTGTCGCTGCGCACGGCGGGACGCGACGGGGGTGCGCGGTGAAGCGGATCTCGCCCTCGGACTACGTGCCCGCGACGGCTGCCGGGCGGACCTTCGCCCTGACCTCGCTGATCAACGCGATCGGCACCGGCCTGTTCCTCGCCGGATCCACGGTCTTCTTCATCCGCTCGGTCGGCCTGACCACCCCGCAGATCGGCGCCGGTCTGGCCGTCTCCGGGTTCGTCGGCTTCCTGGCCACCGTCCCGATCGGCGCGCTCAGTGACCGGATCGGGGCCCGGCGCACGCTGATCGCGCTCCAGGTGTGGCGGGCCCTGTGGTTCGTGGCGCTGGCGTACGTGCACGGCTTCGGCGGGTTCCTGGTGGTGTCCTCGTGCCTCGCCGCGGCGGAAGGGGCGACCCAGCCGATGACGCAGGCGGTGGCCTCCGACACCACCGAGGAGTCCGACCGTACGCGGACGATGGCGATCGTGCGCACCGTGCGCAACATCGGCTTCTCGGTCGGCGCGCTGCTCGCTGCGCCGTTGCTCGCCGCCGACAGCATGTGGGCGTACCGGGGCATCGTGCTCGGCAACGCGGCGGCGTTCCTGGCGTCGGCGGTCATGCTGGGCCGGCTGCGGCTGGTGCGGGCGAGCGCGGCGCAGCGCAAGGTGGGGCCGCTGACGGCGATCCGGGGCTTCCGTGACTGGCGCTACCTCGGCCTGGCCGGGCTGGGCGGCGTACTGAACCTGCACACGACGCTGCTGTCGGTGGGGCTGCCGCTGTGGGCGATGACGGCCACCGGGGTGCCCGCCGGGTTCGTGCCGGTGCTGATCCTGGTGAACACGGCGCTGTCGATCACCCTCCAAGTGCCGGTCTCGCGGGGGGCGGAGCGGCCCGGCGGGGCGGCCCGGGCGCTGCGGCTGAGCGGTTTCGCGCTCGCCGCGTGCTGCGCGGCGCTGGCGGCGGCGCACGGGCTGCCGCCCCTGCTCGCGGGGGCGCTGCTGCTGGCCGCCTGCGTCGCGCTGACCTTCGGGGAGATGTGGCAGGCGGTGGGCAGCTGGGACATGAGTTACGCGTTCGCGCCGGAGGACCGCCGGGGGATCTACCTGTCGGTGTTCAGCCTGGGCAACTCCGGGCAGCGGATCGTGGGTCCGGCGCTGGTGACCGGGGTGGTGATCGCGGCGGGTGCGGCCGGGTGGGCCGCCCTGGGCGTGGTGTTCTGCCTGGCCTCGGTCCTCGTACCGCCGGTGACGCGGGCCCTGGCGCGGCAGCAGCGCGAGCGGGAAGCAGCACAGGCACAGGCACAGGCGCCGACGCAGGAGCAGGCGCAGGCGGAAGTCCAGGTATCCCGGGCAGCGAATGAAGGGGCAGTGGCGTGAAGGATCTGCTGGTGGTCGGCGTCGGCACGATGGGACGGCCGTACGTCGACGCGGCGAGGCGGCTCGGACACCGGGTCCGCGTGGTGGAGAACGCGGCGCTCATGGGCAGCCGCCCGGCCGAGGAGGACGTCACCTACTACCCGGTCACGGGTTCCCTGGACGAGTCCTGGTTCGCCGGGGTCACGGCGGCGCTCGCCGACCGCGCCCCGGACGGGGTGCTCGCCTTCGCCGAGGCCAATGTGACGGCGGGCGCGCTGGCCCAGGAACGGCTCGGGCTGCCCGGCCCGTCCCTGCACGCGGCGGTGATCTCCCGCAACAAGGCCCTGCAGCGCACCGGGTTCGGGGCGTACGGGGTCGCGCAGCCCGTGTTCCTGCTCGCCCCGGACCTGCGCGCGGCCCGGGAGTGGATGCTGGAGCGGCTGCCGGTGGTGGTCAAGCCGCTGTCCCTGGGCGGCAGCGAGGGCGTCGAGCTGGTCACGAGCGCCGCGGAGGCCGAGGAGATCGTCGCCCGGCGGGGCGGCGAGGGGAAGATCCTGGTCGAGGCGGCAGTCCTGGGCCCGGAGTACAGCTGGGAGGCGCTGGTCCACGAGGGCGAGGTGCTCTTCGCCAACGTGACGGAGAAGGAGACCACCGCCCCGCCGTACTTCGTGGAGCTCTCGCACCGCTGCGGGTACGCGTTCACCGATCCGGAGCTCGCGGCGCGGGTGGACGCCCTGACCGCGGGAGTGCTGCGGGGGCTCGGGATGCGGACCGGGCTGGTGCACCTGGAGTTCCGGGTGGGGCTGGAGGGTCCGGTACTGATGGAGGTCGCCGTCCGCACCCCCGGGGACTTCCTGGCCGAGGCGGTGGGCCTGACGTACGGCTTCGACCTGCACGAGGCGGTGGTGCGGCTCGCGCTCGGGGAGCCGCTCGGCGATCTGCTGCGCGAGCGGCCGGTGGCGTACGCGGCGACGTACTTCCCCACCTGCGCCCCGGGCACGATCACGGAGGTCGACGGGCTGGCGGAGATCGCCGCGCATCCGGCGGTGGTCCGGGTCGGGCTGCGCAAGGGCCCGGGTGACGTGGTCGGCCCGCTCACGTCCTCGTCCCAGCGGCTGGGCCACATCCTGCTGAAGGCGCCCTCGCCCGCCGAGCGCGAGGACGCCCTGAAGTTCGTGGCCCGGCGGCTGAGGATCTCCGTACGCCCCTGAAGCACCCGTCGGCCGGGGAGACCAACTAGTGCCGCGTCAGGCCATGTTCGCCCCGTCGCGACGCCCGGCTCCTTGACGGGCAAACGTTGCCTGACGCGGCACTAGCCGAGGGTGACCGGCAGTTCGAACAGGTCGTTCTGGGTCACGATCGGCTTGTTGCGCAGCTCGTCGCGGCCCACGGCCAGGCTCAGTCCGGGGAAGCGCGCGTACAGGGCGGGGAGGGCCACCGCCGCCTCCAGCCGGGAAAGCGCGGCGCCGGGGCAGACGTGCGGGCCGTGGCCGAAGGAGATGTGCCGGTTCGGGGTGCGGGTGGCGTCGAAGGCGCCCGCGCTCTCGCCGTGCTGGGCCTCGTCGCGGCCGATGGCGCCGAAGGAGACGATCAGGCCCTCGCCCCGGGGCAGGACGGTGTCGCCGACCTCGACGTCCTCGGCGGCGAAGCGGATCAGCACGTGCGAGGTCGGGGTCGACCAGCGCAGGGTCTCCTCGATCACGTTCTCCCACGGCACCTCGCCCTTGAGGACGAGGGCGCGCTGCTCGGGGTGGGTCTCCAGCGCGACGACCGCGTTGACGATCAGGCTGATCGTGGTCTCGTGTCCGGCCGCGACCATCAGCTGAAGGGTGTTGGTGATCTCCTCGGTGGTGAGGTGGTCACCGTCCTCCGAGGCCGCGATGAGCGCGCTGGTCAGGTCGTCGCCCGGGTTCTGCCGCTTGGACTCCACGATCCGGCCGAAGAGCGCCGCGAGGTCCGCCATCATCTGCGGGACCTCTTCGGGCTTCGTCTGCGTCGAGAAGAACTTCTCGAACAGCTCCTTCATCCGGGGGTGGTCGGCGGCGTCCACGCCCATCAGTTCGCTGATCACGTTCATCGGCAGCGGGTACGCGAAGTGCGCCTTGAGGTCCACGGTCTCCCCCGCGGGCACCTCGGCGAGCCGGTCCAGCATCCCCGCGGTCAACGCCTCGATGCCGGTCCGCAGCGTCTCCACCCGGCGCACGGTCAGGGCCTGGGCGACCAGGGTGCGCAGCCGGCGGTGTTCGTCGCCGTCGACGGTCAGCATCGAGCGCCCGGGGTTGGCGAGCCCGATCAGCGGCCAGTCCAGGGGTATCTCGCCGCGCTGCCAGGCGCCCCACGCGTTGATGTCCTTGACGATCCGGGGATCGGTCAGGAGCTTGCGGGCCTCCGCGTGGTGGGTGACCGCGTAGCAGGGCACACCGCCCGGCAGGACGACGCGGACCAGCGGTCCGGCGGCGCGCAGGGCCGCGCTCTCGGCGTCGAGGTCGGCCACGAAGGGGTCCAGGCTGATGGCGGCGGAGCCGGAGTGGTCGATCGGGCACGTCATCTGGTGGCTCCAAGGGCGGGGGTAGGGGTGTAGGTGACGGGCAGTTCGGACAGGCCGCGCAGCCAGGGCGAGGGGCGGCGGGCGAGCTCGGAGGCGGGGACCGCGAGGTCGACGTCGGGGAGCCGGTCGAGGAGGACCTCGATGCCGGTCCGGGCGATGACCTCCGCGACCTCCTGCGCGGGGAACGGGCAGCGGTGTTCGCCGTGCCCGAAGGAGAAGTGGGCGTTGTTGCCGCCGGTCAGGGCGCCCGCGTCGGTGCGCACGTGCGGGTCGGAGTTGGCGGCGGCCAGGCCCAGCAGGACGAGGTCGCCGCTCGCGATCCGGTGCCCGCCGAGGGTGGTGTCGCGGGAGGTCCAGCGGCCCGCCACGTTCTGGGTGGGGGTGTCCTCCCACAGCACCTCGTTCATGGCTTCGCCGACGCTGTGCCGGCCGCCCGCGAGGGAGGCCGCGAACCGGTCGTCGGTGAGCATGAGGCGCAGCGAGTTGCCGATCCAGTCGGCGGTGGGCTGGTGCCCGGCGGCCATCATGACCATGAGGTCCTGGGCGATCTCGTCCAGGGTGAAACCGGCCCGGTTGGCGAGCATCCGGGAGGCCACGTCCGGGCCGGGCGCGGCCGACTTGGCGGCGAGCAGCGCGTACATGGAGCCGCCGAGGTGCTGCTGTCCCGCCAGCGCCCCCTCGCGGCCGTTGATCATGTCGTTCATGGCGGTGACGAGGCCGGGGCCCTCCTCGTCGGCGAAGCCGTAGATCCTGGCCAGGACGCGCAGCGGCAGCAGCATGGCGTACTGGCCGACGATGTCGCAGGAGCCCTTCCCGCAGATCTGGTCGATCAGCTCGTCCGCGAACCGTTCGGCGTGGCCCTTGAGTTCGAAGGGGTCGATGGCCTCCAGCGCGTCGGAGATCACCGCCGCCCGCTCGCGGTGGCGCTCGCCGACGGTGTAGAGGATCGACGGCTGCTTGCGGCCGATCATCGGCAACAGCGGCCAGTCGGCGGGGATGCGGTCCCACTGGTTCCACAGGTCGGAGTCGCGGGAGAAGAGCACCGGGTCGCTGGTGACCTGGTGCAGTTCGCGGTAGCCGAGGACCAGCCAGGCCGGTACGTCGCCGTCGAGGACGACCGGGGCGACGGCGCCGTGGTCGCGGCGCATCTCCCGGTACAGCTCGGTGGGATCGGTCTGGAACCGGGGGCCGCCCAGGGGGACGGGGGCGGGCTCGGGGGTGGTCACGGGGTGGGCTCCGGGGTCGTCGGCCGGTCGGCCGTCTGGACGGACTGACTGTGCTGGCTGTGCCGGACGTCCTGGACGTGCCGCACGAGGGAGATGAGCACCTGCTTGCTGGACTCGCGGGAGCGCGCGTCGCAGAACACCAGCGGGATGTGCGGCGGCAGGTCGAGGGCGCCCCGGATCTGCTCCGGGGTGTGCACGGGGCCGCCGAAGTCGTTGCAGGCCACGACGAAGGGGGTGCCGTGGTGTTCGAGCCGGTCGATGGCGTACCAGGAGTCGGCCAGCCGCCGGGTGTCGACGAGGACGACCGCGCCGAGGGTGCCGGAGAACAGCCGGTCCCACAGGAACCAGAACCGCTCCTGGCCGGGGGCTCCGAACAGGTAGAGCACGTTGTGGGCGTCGAGGGTGATCCGGCCGAAGTCGAAGGCGACGGTGGTGGAGGTCTTGGTGGCGACCCCGCCGGTGTCGTCGACCGCCTCGCCCGCCTTGGTCATGGTCTCCTCGGTGTTCAGCGGACGGATCTCGCTGACCGAGCGGACCATGGT
This sequence comes from Streptomyces sp. NPDC002138, assembly GCF_040296485.1. Lineage (NCBI taxonomy): Bacteria > Bacillati > Actinomycetota > Actinomycetes > Kitasatosporales > Streptomycetaceae > Streptomyces > Streptomyces sp. NPDC002138. The sequence continues at coordinate 55,404 of NZ_JBEOXE010000018.1, forward strand.
GGTCTTGCCGACGCCGAAGCCGCCCACGACGACGATCTTGAGACCGTTGTCCGCGGTGCTGCTGAGCACCTGCCGGGCGGGGCGGGGTTCGTGGTGACCGGCGGGCAGGTCACCGGACTGATCAGCGGGCCGATCAGAGATTGCGGAGTCCAACGAGCACCTGCTCCAGGATGTCGGGGTCGGGAAGGTTGTACGCCGAGTTCGCCGTGCGCGGGTGGCGGGCGCTGATCCTGCCGGTGCCGAGCAGGTCGGCGAGCAGGATCCGCACGATCGACACCGGCAGTCCCAGGTCGGCGGCGATCTCGACGACCGCCGTCGGGTGCCGGCACATCCGCAGGATGGCCGCGTGTTCCGACTGCATGCCGACGACCGGATCGCATTCGGCGATGACCAGGGTCACCAGGTCGAAGGCGTCCGAACCCGACCGGCTGCGGCCGCCCGTGAGGGTGTAGAGCCGGTCCGGTGAGTCGTCCCGGCCCGGCCTGCCGCGGCTCATCCCCGGGGCCTGGCGATCAGATGCTCACTCAGCTGTTCGACCAGTTCCGACATGTTGTGGCCGACGAGGCCCGCGTCCGCGTCCTCGGCGGCGACCAGCGCCAGGTGGGCGCCTTCGCCCGCCTCGACGATGAAGAGGATCCCGCCGTAGAACTCGGCCATCGCGGAGCGGACTCCGCCGCTGCCGTCGCCGAATTCGATGGACGCCCCGTGCGACAGGCTCTGGATCCCGGCGGCGATCGCCGCGAGCTGGTCGGCCTGGTCGACGGAGAGCTCCGGGGTGCGGCAGAGCTTGAGGCCGTCCCGGGAGAGCACGAGGGCGTGGCGGGCGCCGGGGGTGCGTTCCAGGAGGCTCTCCAGGAGCCAGCCGAGCGTCTCGTCGGTGGTGGTGCCGGTCATCGCGTGTTGCCTTCCGGGTGCGGGGGGTTCGAGAGCGTGGCGGGCGGCGCGGCCGCGGCGCCGCGCACGGCCTGGCGGAAACTGCCGAAGCGGGCGGCGGAGCGCGAGGCGTCCGCGGGGGCGCGCGCGGCCGCCTGGTCCGCGGCCCCGGCTCCCTCGGGGTGGGCGGCGGCCAGGGTCCGGCCGCGCCGGCGCTGCGGCAGCCCGCTCTCGCCGAGGGTGGTGTGCGTGCCGGTGTCCTCGGACCCCGCGGCCGCGTCGGGGCCGTCGGCGGCGGCCGATCCGGCGCGCTCGGCGCCCGCGTGGGTACGGTCCTGCGCGCGCCCGGCGCCGGTACGGGCCTCCGCGCCCGCGGCGTCGGCGGGCGCGGCGTCGGCGCGCGCGGCGTCGGCGGGCGCGGCCGTGTGCTCCGGGTGGGAACGGGCCACCGCGTCGGCGGCGTCGAGCGGCAACGGGGCGTCGGGTTCGGCCGCGGGGTTCACGGCGGGGCCACGGCTGATCAGCTCCTGAGGGAGCATCATCAGCGCGCCCGTGCCACCGCGCGCCGAGGGCCGGAAGGAGACCGTCAGCCCGTGCTTGCGGGCCAGTCGGCCCACCACGGCGAGGCCGAGCCGGGTGCCGGAGAGCCCGGCGAGGTCCAGCGATTCGGCGGACACGGCCTGTTCGGCGCGCCGCAGCTGCACCTCGCTCATGACCAGGCCGCTGTCCTCGACGGTGATGATGATCCCGGCCGGCACCTCCTCCACGTACACGTGGACCTCGGCGGTCGGCGGCGAGAAGTTCGCGGCGTTGTCGAGCAGTTCGGCGAGCGCGTGCATGACGCCCTCGGCGGCGTGCCCGGCGATCGCGGCGTCGCTCGTGGAGTGCAGCCGCACCCGCTGGTAACTGCCGATCCGGCCCATCGCTCCGCGCAGGATCGATTCCATGACGATCGGCTTGGCCCAGCGGCGGCCCGAACGGGCGCCGGTGAGCACCGCGATGGAGTCGGCCAGGCGACCCGCCTGGGCGGTGCGGTGGTCGAGGTGGAGCAGGTCGCCGAGGACGTCCTCGTCGGCGTGCCGGTGTTCCATCTCCCGCAGGTCGGCGAGCATGCCCGTGGCCAGCGCCTGCATCCGGCCCGCCGCGTTGGCGGCGGCGGCCATGGCGGCGGCCCGGCCGGACTCGGCGCGCCGCAGCTGCTCACCGAGGCGTTCGCGCGCGCTGAGGTGAGAAGCCGTCAGCCGGTCCGCCTCGGCGGCTCCGGCACTGACGAGACGTTCCAGCTCGGCGGCGTGATCGCCGGTCAGGCGCTGACGCTCGGCGGTACGGGCGGCCGCTTCGCGGGCCATCGCGGCGGTGAGCCGGGAGATCTCCGCGTCACGGGCGGACACATCGGCCTTGAGGGCGGACACCCGGCCGCGCAGCAGCCGGGCCGAACGCACCGACCAGGTGAGGGCAAAGGCGGCCATCGCGAGCATCAGGATCCCCGCGACGGAGAACCAGGCGAGGGGGGTACGGACGGTCGACGGGGCCGCGGCCACCGCCGCCGTGCAGAGCGCACCGGTCACCGCTGCGGTGAGCAGCAGGGCCAGCGCGGAGGGGCGCAGGGGGGAGGGCGACGCCGTCATCAATCAAAGCCTCAAACCGGGTGGAAATGGAAGCGAGGGTTCCTGTGGCAACGAGAGTCAACTATAGGAGAGTTGGTGATCGATTTAGAAAGCTCTTGGGGAACTTTTGCGTCACCGAGGGGGTATTTCAGGGCTATTTATGGCGTTTTGTCATCGAATTTTTGTGCGCCACGCACACCCCTGACGACCCATCAGAGGGCGGCGGCACTCCGCCGGGCGCACAAGGGGCCATTGGCCCACTTTCACGGCGGCACAATGGCCCTTCTGGACGGGACATCGGTCTTCTAGTCTCGGACGGGTGACCAACACAGTTGATTTCTACTTCGATCCCATCTGCCCCTTCGCCTGGATCACCTCCCGCTGGATCCTGGAGGTGGAGAAGCAGCGCGACCTGGAGCTCAATTTCCGTGTCATGAGCCTGTCGGTGCTCAACGAGGGCAAGGACGACCTGCCCGAGCGCTACCGCAGGCTGCTGGAGACCGGCTGGGGCCCCGTGCGGGTCTGCATCGCCGCCGCCCAGGAGCACGGCGAAGGCGTACTGCGCGACCTGTACACCGCCCTCGGCACCCGGCTGCACAACGAGGACCGCTCGGCCACCGACGAGGTGATCCGGGAGGCGCTGGCCGAGGCGGGGCTGCCCGTCGAGCTGGCCGAGGCCGCCGGGCGCAGCGAATACGACGACGCCCTGCGCAAGAGCCACCACGAGGGCATGGACCCGGTCGGCGAGGAGGTCGGCACCCCGACCATCCACATCGACGGCGTCGCCTTCTTCGGTCCCGTCCTGACCTCGATCCCGCGCGGCGAGGACGCCGTACGGGTCTTCGACGGGGTGCGGCTGCTGGCCGGGTACTCCGACTTCTTCGAGCTCAAGCGCACCCGTACGGGCGGCCTCGACTTCAGCTGAGGCCGGAGCTGCGCGGGCGGTCGCCGCGGCGGCGGCCGGCCGCCGCCGTGAGCGCGACGCAGGCCGTGAAGACCAGGCCCGCGCCGCGCAGGCCCAGCCAGAGGGTGAGCGCGCCGACGCCCACCACCGGCAGGGAGATCCCGCAGTAGGCGATGACGAACAGCGCGGAGATCGTGGCGCCGCGCTGCTCCGCGGGGGCGGCGGCCGATACGGTCGCCACCGCCGCCCGGAAGGCCATGCCCTGCCCGACGCCCGCGACGGCCCCGCCCGCGACGAGCAGCGGCAGCGATTCCACGGCCAGCGAGGCCGCGACCAGCACCAGACCGGCCACCAGCAGCACCCGCCCGCGCGGCAGCGCCCGGTCCGCTTCCATCCGGCCCGCGATCAGCTGCCCGAGGGTGGAGGCCAGGAACACCGAGAAGACGAGGGCGCCGGCGACCGCGTGGTTGGTGACGTCCAGGGTCTGCGCGACGAAGGTCGGCGCCACCGCCGTGAAGAGCCCCAGCAGCGCGAAGCCCGCGAACGCGGCCGGAGCGCATCGCGCGAACGCCGCCCGGGCCGGGGGCGGCACCCGGACGCCCTGGGGGTGCGGCCGGGCGCGGCGGTCGGGCCGCTCCACGGTCTCGGGCAGCAGCAGGACGAGGACCGCCGCGGGCACCAGCAGGGCCAGGTGCACCAGGAAGGGCAGCGCCAGCGGGTGCGAGGCGTACTGGGCGAGCAGCCCGGCCAGCAGCGGCCCGCAGCCGAGGCCGCCCATGTTGGCGGCGGTGGCGGCGAAGGCGGCCCGGGCGCGGCGCTCGGGCGGGGCGAGTTCGATGACGGCGGCGGTCGCGGTGCCGCTGAGCAGTCCGGCGGAGAAGCCCGAGAGCAGCCGCCCGGCGAACAGCAGGGGCAGCCCGTGCTCGGCCAGGAAGCACACGGCGCTGGCCGCCGCCAGCGCGAGCGCGATCAGCAGCACGGGCCGCCGTCCGGCCCGGTCGGAGTAGTCCCCGGCCAGCAGCAGGACGGCCAGCACCCCGACCGCGTAGACGGCGAAGACGACGGTCACCACGAAGGTGGAGAACCCGATCTCCTCGCGGTAGAGCCCGTAGAGCGGTGTCGGCAGGGTGGTGCCCATCATGCCGACCGCGAAGACGGCCGCGGCGGCGAGGTAACCCGGTCTGCGGCGCGGTGCGGCGGTGATCACCGTCGCATCGTACGAGCGCGGCCGCGCCGGGCCCGGGAGCGCGGCCCGGGTCCGCGCGCCACGTCCCCTCCGCGCCGTGCGCTGATCGTCAACGAACGCCGCACGCGGTGCACAGCCGCGGGGGCCGCGCCGTCCTAGGCTCGGGGAGCGAGTGCGTGAGCGGGTGGTGTTGGCATCGGGGGACGCAACACCACCCGTCACGCGTCTCACCCCTCCCCCTCTTCTGCGCCGCCCGGCCCTCCCGCCGGGTGTCCGCGTCCCCGTCCAGGTATGACGGAATCCTGACGTCGGGCCGCCGGCCCTGGTGCCGGGCCGGTGACGGTGGTCGAATCGCGGGGTGAGCACAGAACAGCACGCGCCCGGTCACGGGCCCGATCACGCGCCCGGACACGGGCAGCCGGACCCGGACGGCCGGGGCGCCCCCGTCGGCCGCCGCCTGGTCCTCGGCATGGTCGGCCTGGGCGCCCTGGGCCTGGCCGCCGCCCCCGTCCTGCAGCGCGGCTTCGAATCCGTCCTCGGCAGCGCCGCCGACAAGGACCCCACCGGGATCACCTCCCTGCTGCCCAACGGCGGCGGGTTCCGCTACTACTCGGTGGCCTCCTCCGTCCCCCGGCGCGGCCCGCAGGACTACCGGCTCACCGTCGACGGCCTGGTCGAGCGCCCGGCGACGTACACCCTCGACGACCTCGGGCGGCTCCCGCAGACCCGGGTCGTGCGCGACGTCCAGTGCGTGACGGGCTGGCGGGTCCCGGACACCCCCTTCGAGGGAGTGCCGCTGCACCGGCTGCTGGATGCGGCCGGAGTCAGCCCCGAGGCCCGGGCCATCCGGTTCACCTGCTTCGACGGCGCGTACACCGAGAGCCTGACCCTCCCGCAGGCGCGGCGGGACGACGTGCTCGTGGCCCTGCGCATGCAGGACGAGCCCCTCGGCCACACCCACGGCGGGCCGGTCCGGCTGTACGCCGCCCCCATGTACTTCTACAAGTCGGCGAAGTGGCTCTCCGGCATCACCCTGACCCGGGACGTCGAGCCGGGCTACTGGGAACGCCTCGGCTACGACGTCGACGCATGGGTCGGAAAATCGAACGGACGCGACGATGCCCCCACTGTCTGAGCCCGCCACGGCCGCCCCCGCCCCGCGGGTGCGCCGGTTCAGCCGCTCCCAGCGGTGGGTGCACCGCGGGACCGCCCTCCTCATGGGCCTGTGCGTGGCCTCGGCCGCCTGCCTGTACCTCTCCCCGCTCGCCGAACTGGTCGGCCGCCGTCACCTCGTCGTCACCGTGCACGTGTGGTCCGGGCTGCTGCTGCCGGCGCCCTTCCTGCTGGGGCTGGCCTCGCGGGCCTTCCGCGGCGACCTGCGCCGCCTGAACCGGTTCGGCCCGCACGACGGGGCGTGGCTGCGGGCGGCCCTGCGCCGGGACCGCTTCGGCGTCCGGCCGGCCGGGAAGTTCAACGCCGGGCAGAAGGTGTACGCGAACTGGCTGGCCGGGGCGGTCCTGGTGATGCTGGGCACGGGGCTGCTGATGTGGCTGACCGGCTTCGCCCCGCTGCGCTGGCGGACGGCGGGCACCTTCGTCCACGACTGGCTGGCCCTGACCCTGGGCGTGGTGCTCGCCGGTCACGTCGGCAAGGCCCTGGCCGACCCGGAGTCCCGGCGCGGCATGCGCACGGGTTCCGTGGACCGGGAGTGGGCGGAGCGGGAACATCCGCTGTGGCGGATCCCGGGCGGCCGGAAGGACTGAGGGCGCCGCGGGGGCCGCCCGGCGCGGGTCGCGCACCGGGCGGCCCCCGCGGGGTGGGGTCAGCCGCCGTCCCGGACGGCCACGATGCCGTTGAAGACGCCGACGTACGCCGTCCCGTCGGGCCCGAGGGTGATCGGTGCCCAGTTGTTGTCGTACAGCGGGCCGGTGCCGGTCAGCTGCCGCCAGCGGCGCTCGCCCGTACGGAAGTCGACCGCGCTGAGGTACCAGGCGTCGATCCCCCAGGCGTTGGGCTCCTTCTCGTAGAAGTAGAGCAGCCCGTTGGCCGTCGAGAGCTTGGGCACGGTCGAGGGCGAGCGGATCCCGCTCTCCCACACCGTGTCGCAGCCGCTGCCGTCGGGCCGGACGTCGACCCGGCTGACGCCGCCGACGACACTCTTGCCGAGCAGCAGGGTGGTGAGGTTCTCGTAGCCGTAGTTGTTCTCGACCACGAGGCTGTTGCCCCAGCTGATCAGGGAGTTGTCGGTGGTGGAGGCACCGGAGCGGAAGACCGGGACCTTGCACACGAGCCGCCGGTCCGCCGGGACGTCGACACCGCGCCGGTAGACGAGGATGTTCATCCGGTCGTCGGCGTTGTCGGTGATGGCGACGTAGCCGTCGCCGAAGAGGTCCGGGGTGGTGCCCGAACCCTGGTTCACGGAGCCGGGTTTGGTGCCCGTCCCCCGGTCGTAGGTCTGGCGCCACTGCACCTGCGGGGTGCCGTCGGCCGTGGCGCGGAAACTGTAGAGCGCGTGGTCGGAGACGATGGAGACGCCGTCCTCGGCGACCGAGAAGGAGTTCTGGATCTCCTCGCCGTCCAGCCGGATCGAGCGGAGCCGCCCGGTGACCGGGTCCACGGTGCCGACCCGGCCCTGCCGGGTGACCCACCAGATGCGGCCGTCCCAGTCGGGCATCACCGAGGTGAGCGGATCGCAGGTGCCGCTGGGCCACAGATGGGTCCAGCTCACGCAGTCGTGCGGGACCTGGCCGGTGAGGTCCCAGTCGTCGGCGACGGTGAACGTCCAGCGGCCGTCGGGGTTCTGGCCGTGCGCGAGGCGCAGGATGTGCTGGCGGGAGTCGGCCAGCACCGCCCGGTCCTGGTCGTCGAGGTAGAAGTACGCGCCGCCCGAGGTGTCCTTGAAGATCTTCGAGAAGTCGAGCGAGGTGATCGCCTCGACCGTCGAGGAACGCTGCGGGAGCTGGTACTCCGCGAGCGTGGCGAGGGTGCGGGGGTCGAGCAGTTCGACCTTGAACCCGGAGAAGGTGCCGCACACCGTGACCAGGCGGCCGCCCGAGTCGAAGGTGGCGGTGGCGCACTCGCCGCCGAGGGCGGCGATCTTCTCACTGGTGACCTGCGGGTTCCTGCCGAGCGGGCCGGACCACGGGTAGGTGGCGCTGCCCGCCGCGTCGGCGTGCATTCCGCTGCGGCCGTTGGGCGCGAGGAAGGGGTGCTGGGGCGGGGCGACGCCCGGCACCGGGACGGCGGCCGCGGGGCTGCCGTCGTAGTGGCTGACCAGGCGGTGGCCGGGGGCCTGGGGTATCTCGTCGGCCTGGGCCGGGGAGATGCCGTAGGCCGCCACGAACACGGCGGCCAACGGCATCACCGCGCAGTTCAGCGCTCTTCGGAACATCCGGGATTCCTCCGTTCTCTTCAGTTCTGTTGACAGTCCGTCTGACATCGCGCCGCGGCCAGACGCTAGATCGCGGTACCGGAGGAGTCCAGGGAAGAGGGGGACGATTCACGAAGGCGCAACAGTCGATCACGCACGGCCCGGTCAGGGCTTGAGGTCGCCGACCACCTGCGCCGTGGCCGCCAGGCCGTTCTGGATGGTCGCGGCCATGCTGCTGCTCGCGAGGTAGAAGCCGAGCAGGACACAGACCAGCGCGTGCGAGAACTTGAGGCCGCCACTGCGTACGAAGATCCACGCGAGGACGAGGAGCAGGACGACCACGGAAAGCGAAATCACCATCGGGCACCTCCTTGTGCGCGGCGCCATGGTGGCGCAGCGGGAGGCGCCGCCGGGTGAAATGCGTGTCCGCCGTACGGGTGTTGACCGTGTGTGACCGCGGTGGATCAGTGACCGGCGGCCCGGGTGACCTCGTCCCAGTGGGTCGTACGGTCGCACCAGCGGCCCAGCAGGACGGGATCGTGGCCCACCGCGAGCAGCCCCGCCCCGGTGTCGGCGCGGTACTCCTCCACCACGCCGACCAGGGCCGCGGTGGTGGACGCGTCCAGCATCGCGGTCATCTCGTCGCAGATCAGCCAGCGCGGGCTCAGTACCAAGGCCCGCGCCAGGCAGGCGCGTTGCAGCTGGCCGTCGCTGACCTCATGGGGCCTGCGCGCCGCCAGATCGCCGCCGAGTCCGACCCGCCGCGCCAACTCGCCGACGGCTGACTCGACTTCGTCGCGCCGCCCGGTGGCCCGCAGGGGTTCGGCGATGAGGTCCCGCAGCCTGAGCCGGGGGTCGGCCGAGAGCCGGGGCTGCTGGAAGACGACGCCGACGGCGGTGCGCAGGGCGCGCGGCGCGCGGTGCCGGTAACCGGTGACGGGGACGCCGTCGAGGAGGAGGGCGCCGCGGTCGGGGCGGTGCAGCAGGGCCGCGACCCGGGCGAGGGTGGATTTGCCGCAGCCGCTGGGGCCGAGCAGACCGAGGGCCTCGCCGGGGCGCAGGGCGAGGTGCGCGCCCCGGACCACCGGCGCGGCGCGGTCGTAACCCGCTGTGACGTCCTTGAGCTCAAGCATGGTGACAGGCCACCCTTGCGTCGGATCCGTGAAGGGCCTCGAGCTCGGGCCGCCGTACGCACGCTTCGTCGGCCCGCGGGCAGCGCGCGGCGAAGGCGCAGCCGGGCGGGAGGGCGCCCAGCTCGGGCGGGGCGCCGGGGACGGGGATGAAGGCCCGCTCGGGCAGGGCGTCGAGCAGCCCGCGGGCATAGGGGTGGCGCGGGCCCGGTGCCCCGAAGAAGGCCGCGGCGGGGGCGAGTTCGACGATCCGGCCCGCGTACATGACAGCGACCGTGTCGGCGATCCGGGCGGCGGCCGCGAGATCGTGGGTGATCAGGAGCAGCGCGCGGCCCGCGTCCCGGGTGTGCGCGCGCAGTTCGTCGACCGTGCGGTGCACGAGGTCCCGGTCGAGGCCGGTGGTCGGCTCGTCGGCCAGCAGCAGCGGGGCGTCACCGATCAGCGCGAGCGCGGTGGCGGCGCGCTGGGCGAGGCCGCCGGACAGCTCGTGCGGGTAGCGGTCGAGGTGGGTGCGGGGGAACGCGGCCCGGTCGGCGGCGGCTCCGGCGTCGCTCCCCGAGGTCAGCTCCCGCAAGGTCTCCGCGAGGTGCGCCCGGACGGTCCGGACGGGGGTGAGGTGCGCGGCCGGGCTCTGCGGTACGAGGGCGACGCGGCGGCCGCGGACGCGCCGGGCGAGGGTCCGCTCGTCGGCGGCGAGCAGGTCGAGCCCGTCCGCGAGCCGGGCGGACCCGGCGGTCTCCGCGTTGCCCGGCAGCAGTCCGAGCAGCGCGGAGGCCAGGACGGACTTCCCGCACCCGCTCTCCCCGACGAGTGCCAGGCACTCCCCGGCCCGGAGCCGGAACCGGACCCCGGTCACGGCCTCGACCCGCCCGCCGCCGCGCGTGCGGAACCGGACGGACAGGTCCTCGACGGTGAGCACGGGGGCGTCCCCCGCCCCGGCGGGGGCGCCTGCCGCCTCGCCGGTGTACGGATCCACCACGGTCACAGCATCAACTCCGAACGCCGGCGCGGATTCAACCGCTCGCGCCAGGCTCCCGCCATCCCGGCGATGGCCAGGGTGGGCACGATCAGCAGCAGCCCGGGGAACAGCGTCGGCCACCAGTCCCCGGCGAGCAGCGACCCCCGCGCGCTCTGTACGAGCGTGCCCAGGCTGGCCTGGTGCGCGGGCAGCCCGAGCCCCAGGAACGACAGGGCCGACTCGTGCCACATCGCGTGCGGAATCATCAGCACCGCCGCCAGGCCCGCCTGCGGCAGCACCCCCGGCACCAGGTGCCGGACCATGATCCGCCACCGCGAGGCGCCGCCCGACACGGCCGCGTCGATGAAGGGGCGGGACCGCAGGGAGAGCACCTCCGCGCGCACGATCCGGGCGGTGGACAGCCAGTGGGTCAGGGCCACCGACACCACCACCGGCCAGACCCCCGGCCGGAACAGGGCCACGACCAGGACGCCCAGCAGCAGGTGCGGCACGGAGGAGAAGGTGTCCACGACGCGCATGAGGAGCCGGTCGGTCCATCCCCCGAGCGCCGCCGCGGTCGCCCCGACCGCCGTGCCGATGACGGTGGCGACGACCGCCGCGACCAGCCCGACCAGCAGCGAGACCCGCAGGCCGTAGACGCAGCGCAGCAGCAGGTCGCGGCCGACGTCGTCGGTCCCGAAGGGGTGCGACCAGGAAGGCGGCAGCAGTTTCGCCGAGAGGTCCACGGCCTGCTGGTCGAGCGGGGCCAGCGGGGGCACGAGGACGACGGCCAGCGCGAGCAGGGCCACCACGGCCCCCGAGCTCCGCACCCGCAGCGCCCGGGTGGAGCGCCGGGGGCGCCCCGGGGACCGCCACACCACCGCGGCGGGGGTCCGCTCAGCCATCGAAGCCCACCCTCGGGTCGGCCAGCCCGTAGAGCAGGTCGGACAGCAGGTTGCCCAGCAGCACCGCCACGGTGGCCAGTGCCGTCAGCGCGGCCAGCAGCGGGAAGTCCACCGAGGTCGCCGCCTGCACGGTGGCGGCGGCGATGCCGGGCCAGCTGAACACGGTCTCCACCAGCAGGGCCCCGGTGATGAGTTCGGGGACCCGGGAGCCGATCAGCGTCAGCATCGGCAGCAGGCCCGCGCGCAGCCCGTGGCCGAGCAGAACCGTCCGCTCCCGCAGTCCGCGGGCCCGCGCCCCGCGGACGGGGTCCTCCTCCAGCGCGTCCGCCACGCCCTGGCGCACGTACAGGAGGAACCAGGGGAGCTGCGAGAGCCCCAGCACCAGCGCCGGGAGGACCAGGTGCGGGGCGACCTGTCCGAAGGAGACGGTGTCGCTCGCGGCGTCGGTGAGCCCGCCGGACGGCAGCGCCCCGAGCCTGACCGAGAAGAACCAGATGGCGAGCAGGCCCAGCCAGAAGGCGGGCGCCGCCTCCAGGGTGTAGGCCAGCGCGGTGACGGCCCGGTCCAGCGGGCCGCCCGGGCGGCGGGCGGCCAGGACGCCGAGACCCGTGCCCGCCGCCACCGCGAGCAGGAAGGCGGTGGCGGCGAGCAGCGCGGACCAGCCGAGCCGCCCGGCGATGACGTCGGCGACGGGCTGGCGCATCACGGCGGAGGTGCCGAGATCACCGGTGAGCGCCGAGGTGAGCCAGTCCCACCACTGGGTGAGGAGCGGCCGGTCGGCGCCGAGGTTGGCGCGCAGCTGGTCGAGGTCGGCCCGGGAAGCGGTCAGGCCCGCGGTGCCCGCGTAGGCCTTGACCGGGTCGAAGGGCGAGAGCGCGGCGGCGGCGAAGACGCCGAAGGAGACGGCGAGCAGGACCGGGACGGCGAACAGGGTCCGCCGCCCGGCCATGCGTGCCATCGGCCCCCAGGGGAGCCGGAGCCGGCCGGGGCGGAGCGTCACGGGCGCGTCACTTCCGCTTCGGCTTCCAGCTCTCGACGTTCCACCAGGGGCCGGAGCCGAGGCCGTGGTCGTGCGGCTCAACCTGGGTGGAGGGGCCCGTCCACCGGTCGCTGACGACGTAGAGGTGGTCGATGTGGGTGAGGAAGACGTAGCCGGGGTTCTTCACCAGCTCGCGCTGGACGGTGTCGTAGGCGCGCTTGCGGGCCGCCGGGTCGCCGCTCCTGCGGGCGTCGTCGAGGGCCCTGTCCACGGCCGGATTGTCGTACCGGGCCATGTTGTTGAAGCCGTCGCCGCCGAGGGAGGAGGTGAGCAGCGGGTACTGGTCGAAGTCGGGGTCGGCCGGGGAGCCGCCGCCCGCGAGGACGGCCTCGGTCCGCATCCGGGGCTCGATGACCTCCCAGGTGCCGCTCTCGGTGGTGACCTCGACGCCGGCCTTCTTGGCGTCGGAGGCGAAGGCGAGGGCGTGGTCCTGGCGGATCTTGTCGCCGGAGGTGTACCAGAGCGGGAAGGCGGCGCGGACGCCGTCCTTGACGCGGACCCCGTCGGCGCCGGGCCGCCAGCCCGCGTCGTCGAGGATCCGCTTCGCCCGGTCGAGGTCGTGGGCGCGCTCGGTGCCCGCGGTGAACCAGGGACTGTCGGTGGGGACCGGCCCGTGGGCGGGCTTGCCCGCGCCGTCGAGGAGCTTGTCCACCATGGCCTCCCGGTCGACGGCGAGGTCGAGGGCCTGCCGGACCGCGAGGTCGCCGGTGACGGGGTGCTGCGTGGGGAGGGTGACGTCGCGGTAGTCGAAGGACGTGGCCGCGAGGGTGGTGCGGTTCTTGTCGTCCTTGAAGGTCCGGGCGAGGTTCGGCGGCAGGATCGCCGCGTCCAGTTCGCCGGAGCGCAGCCGGGTGGCGCGGACGTCGTCGTCCTTGATCACGGCCATGGTGAACCGCTTCACCTCGGGCTCGCCGCCCCAGTAGGACGGGTTGGCCTTGAAGGAGAGCTTCTCGCCCTTGGACCAGCCGGTCAGGACGTACGGTCCGGTGCCGACGGGCCGGGTGGTGAACGCGCCGCTGTTGACGTCCTGGCCGCCCGCGAGGTGCTGGGGGGCGATGGGCAGGACGGTCCGCTCGGCGAACGGCGCGTAGGGGTACTTGAGGGTGAAGACGACGCCGTCGGCGCCCTTCTCCTCGACCGAGGCGATCGCGTCCAGCTCGTTCTTGGAGGCGTTGTTCGTCTTCGCGTCGAGGATCGTGCGGTAGGTGAAGACGACGTCCTTGGCCGTGAAGGGCGCCCCGTCGCTGAACGTCACGCCCTGGCGAAGCGTGTAGGTGTAGGTGAGGCCGTCGGGGCTGACGTCCGGCAGGGCCACGGCCAGCGCGGGCCGGAGCTTCATCCGCGCGTCGTGGGTGAGCAGCCCGTCGAAGATCTTGGAGTTGCCGTCCTTGCCGTAGCCGAGCAGCGGGCTGAGGCTCTCGGGCTCGTTGGCGATGCCGACGACGGCGGAGTCCGCCGGGCCGCCCGCCCCGGCGCCCCGAGGGTTCGAGCACGCCGCGGCGCTCGCGATGAGTGCGGCGGCCAGCGTCGTCGCGGCCACCCCCCGTACCGTGCGGGCCGTCATGCTGTGCACATCCCTGTATCGCCGGTTCTCGTACTGTTCGTGAGCTTCTGCTATTGCAAAGAGATCGCAATAGTGCCAGATGTGACCGGATGAAGACGAACCGACCTGAAACGTCCCCACCTGCGGCCCACCCCTTCCGGACCGTGTCGTCAGAGGTCTTGCCGGGGGCCCGGGGGCGTGCCATATATGTCTAGACCTTTGCGGATCCGATCGCGGCCCCCACCCGCCCCGGCCCCACCCGGACGGCCCCGCACCGAGACCCCGTGAGGACGCCACCCTTGCGCCGCACCACCACCCCCACCGCCACGGCCGCCCGCTTCCTGGCCGCCGCCGCCCTCGCCGCCCTCACCTCCTGCGCCGCCCCCGACACGCGGCCGCCGGGGCCGCCCGCCGGGCTCACCGCGCAGGCCGGGAGCGCCACTTCCGTGCACGTGATGTGGCAATCCGCCGACGCGCGCGAGGGGGTGACCGGGTATCAGATCCTCCAGGGCGGCGCCCTGGTCCGCACCGTGCCGGCCGAGAAGACCATGGTCGACCTCACCGGCCTCGCCCCGCTGACCTCCTACTCCTTCACCGTGCGGGCCGAGGACGCCGCCGGGAACCTCTCCGCGCCCAGCGCCGCTGCCGCCACCACCCCGGCCGCGACGGCGGAGGACCACCGGCCGCCGACGGCCCCGCCGAGCACCTCCGGCCACCCGGACGGGGCCCGGGCGGCGGTGCTGACCTGGGCTCCCGCCACCGACGACGCGGGCGTGACGGCGTACGACGTCTACCAGGGCGGCGTCCGGATCCACACGGTCGGCGGCGCGCAGACCACGACCCGGCTGAGCGACCTCCAGCCGGACACCGTCTACACGTTCACCGTGCGCGCCCGCGACGGCGCCGACAACTCCTCGCCCGACGGCCCTCCGGTGGACGTCACCACCGCGACCGCCACGGGCCGGGGTCCGGGCACCGCCCCCGCGGACCTGACCGCGACCGCCTCGGCCGGCACGGTGACGCTGTCCTGGATTCCGCCCGACACCGGCCGGCCCACCGCCGAGTACCAGCTGTTCGTCAACGAACAGCCCACGACCGTCATTCAGTTCGGCGCCGGAGCGGTGCCCGCCGGGCGGGCCGAGTACCGGCTCGCCGTAGCCGAGCCGGCCGGTACCGTATGGGCCCTGAAACTGCGCGCACGCCTGCCCGACGGCAACTGGGGGTCCTTCTCGGCGGAGCGCCGGGTCCCGCTGGTCTGAGCCCCCGCGCCCGCCCGGCCTCCCACGAACGCGCCCGATCTTCCGCGATCTTCACCGAACGCCTCTGCGGCGAACGCGGATCGCGCACAATACATCCGTGTTCGGTGAGTACTCGGTCAACAGCGGTCAGTGCGGTCCGCCCGGCGGCGACCCTCGGCCAGACTCTGCCTCCGTGCTGGGGAACCTGCCGCCGGAGCCGGCGGACTTCGTCGGCCGGGAGCGTGAACTCGGCCTTCTCGACGCCCTGTTGAGGGAAGGAAGACTGACCACCCTCACCGGTGTCGGCGGCGTCGGCAAGTCCCGGCTGGCCCTGCGCGCCGTGCACGCCCTGCCACCGGCACACCGTGACGGCGCCTGGTGGGTGGAGCTGTCGCCGCTGCGCGACCCCCGCCTGCTGACCGCGACCGTCGCCCACGCCCTCGGGCTCGCCGACCACTCGGCGCGCTCCCCCGACGAGGAGCTGTGCGCGTGGATGGCGGACAAGGAGCTGCTCCTGGTCCTCGACACGGCCGAACACCTGGTGAGCGCCTGCCGTCACCTCGTCGGCGAGCTGCTCCAGTCCGCCCCCGGCCTCACCGTGCTGGTCACCTCCCGGGAGCCGCTGGGCTCCCCCGGCGAGACGCTGGTCGAGGTGTGCCCGCTGTCCGCCGACGGGCCCGACAGCGACGCCCTGGCGCTCTTCCGCGAGCGCGCGCTGGCCGCCGCCCCCGCCGCGGCGGCCGCCTTCGCCGATCCCCGGCGGTGCGCCGTCGCCACCGAGGTCTGCCGGCGCCTGGACGGGATCCCGCTCGCCCTGGAGCTCGCCGGAGCCCGGCTGGCGCTGTGGAGCCTGGAGGAGATGGCCCGGCGCCTGGACGCGCCGTTCGACGTGCTCTGCGACCCCCTGGGGACGCTCCAGACCCGGCACCGGACGATGCGGACCGCGATCGGCTGGAGCCACGAGCTGTGCGCGCCGCTGGAACGGCTGTTGTGGGCGCGGCTCTCGGTCTTCGCCGGGGACTTCGACCTGGCGGCGGCCCGCGCCGTCTGCTCGGGCGGCCCGCTGCCGCCGGCCCGGGTGGAGCGGGTGCTGGCCGGGCTGGTCGCGAAGTCGGTGGTGCGGCGCACCGAGGAGCGGGGCAGCGGGGCCCGCTACCGGATGCTGGACACGATCCGCGAGTACGGGCACGACTGGCTCACCGAACTGGACGAGGCGCGCACCCTCGCCGACCGGCACGCCCACTGGTACGCGGCCCTCGCGCGGGCCGCCGACGCGGGCTGGCTCGGCCCGGGCCAGGTCGACTGGTACCGCAGGATGACCGCCGAGCACGCGCAGCTGCGCACCGCGCTGGAGCACCTGCTGGGTACGGACAGGACGACGGCCCTGGAGATGGCCGGGGCCCTGTGGTTCTTCTGGTTCTCCTGCGGACACACGCACGAGGGCCGGGGGTTCCTGGAGCGGGCGCTGCGGTCGGCCCCGAGCACGGGGGCGGCCCACTTCCAGGGGCTCTGGGCGCTCGGGCTGACCGCGCTGCTCCAGGGGGAGATGGCCACGGCCCGGGCGCTGGGCCTGCGGTGCGTGGAGGCGGCGGCGCGGCTGGCGGACCCGGAACCGGAGCTGCGGGCGGCGTACCTGCTGTCGGTCTCGGTGCTGATGCCCGGGGACGCCCAGCGGGCGCTGGAGCTGGCCGGTCCGCGGGCCCGGGCGGGCCACGGCGGGCGCACCAGCGGCCCGGGGTGGCTGCTGTGCCGGCTGTCGGCCTCGTACGCGCTGTGCGACCTGGGACGGTTCGAGGAGGCGGCCGACGAGGCCCGGGGGCTGCGCGAGGCCTGTTCGGAGCTGGGCGACCGCTGGCTGAGCGCCTACGCCGACTACGTCCTGGCGGTGGCCGCCCTCGGGCTCGGGCACCACGGGGAGGCGGCCCGGCACGTGCGGGCGATGCTCTCGGGCAAGCGGCTGCTGGGTGACCGGCTCGGGATCGCGCTGGGCCTGGACGTCCTGGCGGCCGCGGTGGCGGGGCTGGGCGACGGGGAGCTGGCGGCCCGGCTGCTGGGCACCGGGCAGGCCTGGTGGCGTACGGTCGGCCGGCCTCAGATGGGGGGCTCCCCGTCGCTGCTGGCGCTGCGGGACGAGGGCGAGCGGCGCGCGCGGGCGGCGATCGGCGACGCGGCGTTCGAGGACGCGTTCCGCGGTGGCGCGGCGACGCCCCTCGACTGAGCGGCGGCGCCCACCGGTCGAGCGGGGGCGCCGACGGCCCGTGCGGGCGTCAGTACGGCAGTGGCCGGCCGGACGGGGTGCGCAGATCGAGGTCGCGGGGGGCGGGCTTCGGGACGGGCTTGCGGATCAGCTGCTGGCGCATGCTGCCTCCTGGCTCAGACCAGGGCCGGTCGGCGCGGAGCCACCGTACGGCCGTCGGGGAGCAGTTCACCGGTGTCGTCGAAGACCACGGCACCGTTGCACAGCAGGCTCCAGCCCTGTTCGGGGTGGAAGGCGACCGTGCGGGCGGCGTCGTGATCGGCGCTGTCAGCGGTCGGGCAGGGGGGCTGGTGGGAGCACATGGCGCACCTCATCGCAGGGTGGGGCGGGAGGGCCGATGGTCAACCGGTCGATTCCGCGATCCACGGTGGCGAGGAGTATTACCGATCACCACCACCGGATGGAACCCATATTCGAGGTCCAGTTCAGGATGTGTATGCCCGATTACGATGCGCTCATGCCCGTTATTCGGATTCTGCGCCGGACTTCCCTGCCCGCTCCGGAGGCGTGGCGCAGGCTCACGGACTGGGAACGCCATGGTGCGCGCGTCCCGCTGACCCGGACCATGATCACCACGGCGCCGCCGACGGGCGTCGGCACCCGCTTCACGGCCCGCACGGGTGTGACCGGGGTCACCTTCGACGATCCGATGGAAGTCGTGCTCTGGCACCCCCCGTCGGACGATGCGCCGGGGCTCGTCCGGCTGGAGAAGCGGGGCCGGGTCGTCCGCGGCTGGGCGGAGATCGAGGTCCGCCCGCTCCCGACGGGCGGCGCGGAGGTCCGCTGGCGCGAGGACATCCGGATCCCGGCCCTCCCCCGCCCGCTCGACCCGGTGGTCGCCGCGGCGGGCCGCCGCCTGTTCGCCCGCGTGATCGACCACCTGCTGCGGGGCGGGAACGGCGGGGCGGCGGCCCGGACCGGCCGGCGGACCGGCTAGCGGACCGGCTAGCGGATCGGCATGTCCGAGAGCGTGCGGGCGATCACCAGGCGCTGGATCTCGCTCGTGCCCTCGAAAATGGTGTAGATCGCACTGTCGCGGTGCATCCGCTCCACCGGGTACTCCCGGGTGAAGCCGTTCCCGCCGAGGATCTGCACGGCCTGCGCGGTGACCTTCTTGGCCACCTCGCTCGCGAAGAGCTTCGACATCGAGCCCTCCGCCGAGGTGAAGGGCTTGCCCGCGACCGCCATCCACGACGCCCGCCACACCAGCAGCCGGGCCGCGTCGATGGAGGTGCGCATGTCGGCGAGCTGGAAGGCCACGCCCTGGTTGTCGATGATCGGGCGGCCGAACTGGGTGCGGGTCTTCGCGTAGTCGAGGGCCACCTCGTACGCCGCCCGCGCGGTGCCGACGGCCATCGCGCCGACGGCCGGGCGCGAGGCCTCGAAGGTGGCCATGGCCGCGTTCTTCACGCGCTCCCCGCCGCCGCTGCGGGCCCGCTCGTGGGCCCGCGCGAGCCGCTCGTCCAGCTTCTCCTTGCCGCCGAGCAGGCAGGAGCCGGGGATCCGGACGTCCTCCAGCACCACCTCGGCGGTGTGCGAGGCCCGGATGCCGTGCTTCTTGAACTTCTGCCCCTGCGACAGGCCCGGGGTGTTCGGCGGCACGATGAAGGAGGCGTGCCCCTTGGTGCCCAGCTCCGGGTCGACCACGGCGACCACGATGTGGACGTTGGCGATGCCGCCGTTGGTCGCCCAGGTCTTGGTGCCGTTCAGCACCCACTCGTCCTTGGCCTGGTCGTAGACGGCCCGGGTGCGCATCGAGCCGACGTCGGAGCCCGCGTCCGGCTCGGAGGAGCAGAAGGCGGCGACCTTGACGTCGTCCGGGGTGCCGTACATCTGGGGAATCCAGGTGCCGATCTGCTCCTCGGTGCCGTTGGCCACGACGCCGATCGCGGCGAGCCCGGTGCCGACGATCGACAGGGCGATGCCCGCGTCGCCCCAGAACAGCTCCTCCATGGCCATCGGGATGCCGAGGCCGGTCGGGTCGAAGAACTGCTGCGCGTAGAAGTCGAGGGAGTAGATGCCGACCTTGGCGGCTTCCTGGATGACGGGCCAGGGAGTCTCTTCGCGCTCGTCCCATTCGGCGGCGGCGGGGCGGATCACATCGGCGGCGAAGCCGTGGATCCAGTCCCGGACCTGCTTCTGGTCGTCGTTGAGATCCATGGTGAACTCCGCCATGTCGTCCCCTCCAGCTGTGCTTGTCGAACCCAGATGTTACTGCCGGTAACATCACATGATGGGCACAGTGTGTTACTCACCGGTAGCCACTGTCAACGTCCGTCGCCGATTCGGTCGACCCGGTGTGCGGGGTGTTACGTTGCGTGGGCGTCACGCACATCGCAAGGGCGGGGAGAGAAACACGTCATGGAGACCACGCAGCAGGCCGAACCGGCAGGCGGCCAGCAAGGATCGTCCGAGCACCGGCGGCGGGAGCTGCTCGAAGCGGCCGACCGCGTCGTCCTCCGGGACGGCCCCGGCGCCTCCATGAACGCCATCGCGGCCGAGGCGGGCATCACCAAACCCATCCTCTACCGGCACTTCGGCGACAAGGCCGGTCTCTACCAGGCGCTCGCCGTCCGTCACACCGACGCGCTGCTCGACTCACTGCGGGCCGCACTCGACGCGCCCGCCGAGCGGCGCCGCCGGGTCGAGGCCACGCTCGACACCTACCTCGCCGCCATCGAGGCGCGCCCGCAGGTCTACCGGTTCCTGATGCACCCGGCGGAGGACCCGCACACCGCCGAGCGCGGCTTCGACGTCGGCCTGCACTCGGCGCCGCTGCTGCGCCGCCTCGGCGAGGAACTGGCCGAGGTGATCGCGGAGCGGGTGGACCTCGGCCCCGGCGGGGAGCGCCTCGCCCGGGTGTGGGGACACGGGATCGTCGGCATGATGCACGCGGCCGGTGACTGGTGGCTCGGCGAACGGCCCTGCGAGCGGGCCGAGTTGGTCAGCGACCTGGTCGACCTGCTCTGGGGCCGGCTGGCGACCGCGGGCAACCGCCCGGACGGCCCCGGCTTCTGACCCTCCGGGGCGGGGGCGCGTACGCGGGGTCCGCCGGGAGCGCCGGACGCGTTACGAGGACCAGGGCGCCCGGCGGATGGCCCGGCGCAGGCGGCGCAGCCGCAGGCCGGTCACCCGGTCCGCGTACACCCCGCCGTCGAGGTGGTCGCACTCGTGCTGGAGGCAGCGGGCGAAGAACCCGGTGCCGGAGATCCGTACCGGCGCGCCGTCCGAGGTGACCCCCTCGACCACGGCGTGGTCGAAGCGGGCCGTCCCGGCCTCCAGGCCGGGCAGCGACAGGCAGCCCTCGGGGCCGGTCAGCTCCAGGCCGTCGGCCTCGACGAGCCGGGGGTTCACGATGTGGCCGACGTGGCGGACGTCCTCGTCGTCGGGGCAGTCGTAGACGAACACCCGCTGGTCCACGCCGATCTGGTTCGCGGCCAGACCGACGCCCTCGGCGGCGTACATCGTGGCGAACATGTCCTCGATGAGCCGGTCGAGGGCCGGACCGAACGCGGTGACCTCCGCGCAGGCGGAGTGGAGCACCGGATCGCCCAGCAGGCTCATGGTGCGGACGATGCCTGAATTGCCGGGGATCGGACGCTGTCGCATGGCCGTAAGGGTACGCGGGGCGACTATATGAGCGATTCACAGGGCGCCGCGGTCAGGGCTCCCACCGGTTCTGGATAGGCTGGGGCCGACCGACGCAAGGAGGACGAGGGACGATGGCAGGCAACACAGAGCCGCTTTCGCCGCGGGCCAAGCTGGCCGTGACGGCGGGCAAGGCCGCGGCGGCGGTGTCGCGGGCCGCGGGACGCGGAAGCGGATCGGTGATCGGAGGCAAGGTCGCGCTCAGGCTCGACCCCGATCTTCTCGGCGCGCTGGCACAGCATCTCGATGTCGTCCTCGTGTCGGCAACGAACGGCAAGACGACGACGACCCGGCTGATCGCGGAGGCCCTGCGCGCCAGCGGCCCCGTGGTGTCCAACGCGCTGGGCGCCAACATGCCCGCGGGCATCACGTCGGCGCTGGCCGGCGGCAGCGACGCCAAGTACGGCGTCATCGAGGTGGACGAGAAGTACCTCGCGGGTGTGGCCCGGGACGTGACGCCGAAGGTGATCGCGCTCCTGAACCTCAGCCGCGACCAGCTGGACCGCGCCGCCGAGACCCGCATGCTCGCGGAGAAGTGGCGCGAGGGCCTCTCGGGGTCCAAGGCGGTCATCGTCGCGAACTGCGACGACCCCCTGATCGTGTGGTCCGCGTCCTCCTCGCAGAACGTGGTGTGGGTCGCGGCCGGCCAGGAGTGGAAGGACGACGCCTGGTCGTGCCCCTCCTGCGGTGGCGTGATGCAGCGTCCCGGCGACGACTGGTTCTGCGGCGAGTGCGGTTTCCGCCGCCCGAACCCCACCTGGGTGCTCAGCGGCGACCACGTGCTCGACCCGCACGGCAGCGCCTGGCCGATCCACCTGCAGCTGCCGGGCCGCGCCAACAAGGCGAACGCCGCCACCTCGGCCGCCGTCGCGGCCGTCTTCGGGGTTCCCCCGCAGGTCGCCCTGGAGCGCATGTACCAGGTGCAGGCCGTGGCCGGCCGCTACGACGTGGTCTCCTTCCAGGGCCGTGAGCTGCGTCTGCTGCTCGCGAAGAACCCGGCGGGCTGGCTCGAAACGTTTTCCCTGATCGACCCGCCGCCCACGCCGGTGATCCTGTCGGTCAACGCGCGCGGCGCCGACGGCACCGACACCTCCTGGCTGTGGGACGTGGACTACCCGCGTCTGGCCGGTCACCCGATCTTCGTGATCGGCGACCGCAAGCTCGACCTCGCGGTCCGTCTGGAGGTCGCGGGTCTGGACTTCCGCGTCTGCGAGACCCTCGACGAGGCCGTGCAGCTGGCGCCGCCCGGCCAGATCGAGCTGATCGCCAACTACACCGCCTTCCAGGACGTGCGCCGCCGCGTCGGCAACTAGTACCCATAAAGGACAAGAGCATGAGCGACAACAGCCTGCGTCTGGTGTGGGTCTACCCCGACCTGCTGAGCACGTACGGAGACCAGGGCAACGCCCTGGTCGTGGAGCGCCGGGCGCGCCAGCGCGGTCTGGACGTCCAGCGCGTCGACGTCCGCAGCGACCAGCCGATCCCGACCTCCGGCGACATCTACCTCATCGGCGGCGGCGAGGACCGGCCCCAGCGGCTGGCCGCGGACCGGCTGCTGCGCGACGGCGGCCTGGAGCGCGCCGTCTCGAACGGTGCGATCGTCTTCTCCGTCTGCGCCGGCTACCAGATCCTCGGCCAGGAGTTCGTCAACGACATGGGCGAGCGCCAGCAGGGCCTCGGCCTGCTGGACGTGGTCACCGTGCGCGGCGAGGGCGAGCGCTGCGTGGGAGACGTCCTCGGGGACATCGACCCGCGGCTCGGTCTGCCGCAGCTGACGGGCTTCGAGAACCACCAGGGCGTCACCCACCTCGGCCCGACCGCCCGCCCGTTCGCCCGGGTCAGCATGGGCCGCGGCAACGGCACGGGCGACGGCACGGAGGGCGCGTACAACGACACCGTGTTCGGTACGTACATGCACGGCCCGGTCATGGCCCGCAACCCGCTCATCGCGGACCTGCTGCTCAAGCTGGCCCTCGACGTGAACGCGCTGCCGCCGATCGACGACCGCTGGTACGAGGCGCTGCGCGCGGAGCGCATCGCGTCGGCGACTCAGCCCGCGTAGGCCCTGGCACGGTCACGCCACCTCGTGTGCGGCCCGGATCCCCTCGGGGGTCCGGGCCGACGTGCGTTCGTATGACTTCTCCGACCAGCATGTGGAGGATGGTTCAGTCCCGCGGGGATCCGATTGTAGGGTGGCCGGTAGTTCCAACCGGACGACGTGGTCCGGTCATCGGCCCACGTTGCAAAGGTCCTGCCTGCCATGCGCATTGGTGTGCTCACCTCCGGAGGCGACTGCCCCGGCCTGAATGCCGTCATCCGTTCCGTCGTGCACCGCGCGGTCGTCGACCACGGTGACGAGGTCATCGGTTTCCTGGACGGCTGGAAGGGCCTGCTGGAAGGCGACTACCGCAAGCTGGACCTGGACGCCGTCAGCGGCATCCTGGCCCGTGGCGGCACCATCCTCGGCTCGTCCCGCGTCCAGCCCGCGCACCTGCGCGGCGGCGTCGAGACGGCCCGCGGCCATGTCGCGGACCTCGGGCTCGACGCGATCATCCCGATCGGCGGCGAGGGCACGCTCAAGGCCGCGCACCTGCTGTCGGAGGCCGGGCTGCCGATCGTCGGCGTACCGAAGACCATCGACAACGACATCGCCTCGACCGACGTCACCTTCGGGTTCGACACGGCCGTGGGCGTGGCCACCGAGGCCCTCGACCGGCTGAAGACCACCGCCGAGTCGCACCAGCGCGTGATGGTGGTCGAGGTGATGGGCCGGCACACCGGCTGGATCGCCCTGCACTCGGGCATGGCCGCGGGCGCGCACGCCATCGTCGTGCCGGAGCGCCCCTTCGACATCGACGAACTGACGGCCATCGTCGGCGAGCGGTTCTCGGCGGGCAAGCGGTTCGCGATCGTCGTGGTCGCCGAGGGCGCCAAGCCCGCGGAGGGCTCCTCGATGTCCTTCGAGCAGGGCGGCACCGACATCTACGGCCATGAGCGGTTCGCCGGCATCGGCAACCGGCTCGCGGTCGAGCTGGAGGACCGCCTCGGCAAGGAGGCCCGCCCGGTGATCCTGGGCCACGTCCAGCGCGGCGGCACCCCGACCGCCTACGACCGGGTGCTCGCCACCCGCTTCGGCTGGCACGCGGTGGAGGCCGCCCACCGGGGCGAGTTCGGCATGCTGACCGCCCTGCGCGGCACCGACATCGTGATGGTCCCGCTCGGCGAGGCCACCCAGACGCTCAAGACGGTCCCGGCCGAGCGGTACGCGGAGGCGGAGACCGTTCTGTGATGTTTCCCCCCTTGTGACACCGCCCCCGGACGCGGCGTCGTCCGGGGGCGGCACTACTGTGGTGGGGCACCACGGGTCAAGGGAGTACACGGATGAACCACCTCGCGCACGACGGCATGGATATGGGCGACCTGCCGCCGTTCACCCTCGGGCGCGGGCTGGAGTTCTCGTTCGACGCCTTCTTCCTGATCGGCTCCCTGCTCGGGCTCGGCCTCTATCTCTGGGGCGTGCTGCGGCTGCGCGGGCGCGGCGACTCCTGGCCGGTGGGCCGCAGCGTCGCCTTCACCGTCGGCGTGCTCACCGTGATGCTGGTGATGTGCACCAAGCTGAACGACTACGGCATGGTCATGTTCAGCGTGCACATGATCCAGCACATGGTCATCAGCATGCTCAGCCCGATCCTGCTGCTGCTCGGCGCTCCCGTGACGCTGGCGCTGCGCGCGCTGGCGCCCGCCGCCCGCGGCCACAAGGGGCCGCGCGAGCTGCTGCTGATGCTCCTGCACAGCCGCTACATGAAGGTGATCACCCACCCGGTCTTCACCATCCCGATGTTCATCGCGAGCCTCTACGGCCTGTACTTCACCCCGCTCTTCGACTTCCTGATGGAGTCGAAGACCGGGCACATCGCGATGATGGTGCACTTCCTCGCCGTCGGCCTGATCTTCTTCTGGCCGATCATGGGCGTGGACCCGGGCCCGCACCGCCCCGGCTACGTGATGCGGATGCTGGAACTCTTCGCGGGCATGCCCTTCCACGCTTTCTTCGGCATCGCGCTGATGATGGCGAGCGAGCCGATGATCAAGACGTACGCCCACCCGCCCGCGAGCCTCGGCATCGACCCGCTCCTCGACCAGCAGTGGGGCGGTGGCATCGCCTGGGCGTTCAGCGAGATCCCCTCGGTCCTGGTCCTGATCGCGCTGGTCTACCAGTGGTACCACTCCGAGCAGCGGGCCGCGAAGCGCTCCGACCGCGCGGCCGACCGCGACGGTGACAAGGAGCTGGCGGACTACAACGCATATCTGGCCGCGCTCCAAGCGCGTGGACAGTAGCGCCGGACCACCCGCGCGCGCCACCATGGGGCATGACCGGATCTGTGAAGGCGATGGCCGTGCTGACCTGTGCCGCGCTGGTGGCGGTGGCGGGCTATTCGGTGGCCCTCGGCAGCAATGGGTGGCTCTGGTTCGGCTGGGTCGTGCTGATGCTGCTCACCGCGGGGATGGCCGCTTCGCGCGGCGCCTGAGGGGCATGCTCTCGTACGGTCCGTAGCCGTCCCGCGCCGCCCGGAGGACGACGGGACCTCGGGACGTCGACGGGAGCAGCCTGATGTTCTACCACCTGCTGAAGCACGTACTGCTGGGGCCTCTGCTGAGGCTGCTCTTCCGGCCGCGGATCGAGGGCATCGAGAACGTTCCGTCCGACGGCGCGGCCATCGTCGCGGGCAACCACCTGTCCTTCTCGGACCACTTCCTGATGCCCGCGATCCTGCGCCGGCGGATCACCTTCCTCGCGAAGGCCGAGTACTTCACCGGGCCCGGCCTCAAGGGGCGCCTCACCGCGGCCTTCTTCCGCAGCGCCGGACAGATCCCGGTCGACCGCACCGGCAAGGAGGCGGGTCAGGCCGCCATCCGCGAAGGCCTCGGGGTGCTGGCCAAGGGCGAGCTGCTGGGCATCTACCCGGAGGGCACCCGCTCGCACGACGGGCGGCTGTACAAGGGGAAGGTGGGGGTGGCCGCGATGGCGCTCGGCGCCGGAGTGCCCGTCGTCCCCTGCGCGATGGTCGGCACCTTCGAGATCCAGCCGCCGGGACAGAAGATCCCCAAGATCCGGCGCGTGACCATCCGCTTCGGTGCGCCGCTGGAGTTCAGCCGGTACGCCGGGCTGGAGGGCGAGCGGGCCGTGCTGCGCGCGGTCACCGACGAGATCATGTACGCCGTCCTCGGCCTGTCCGGGCAGGAGTACGTCGACCGGTACGCCGCCGAGGTCAAGGCCGAGGAGGAGGCGACGCGGAAGAAGGCCCGGCGCACGGGGCGCTGAGCCTTCTCCCTACGGACGGTCGTCCGCGCTATGCCGAGCCGGTCGTCCTCAACGGACGGCCGGGAGCTCCTCCCGCGCCGGCAGGTCGGACGCCGCGCTCGGGGCGAGCGACTTCGCGGCGGCCGGGGCCGGGGCGACGGGCGTGGCGTGCGGACCGCACGTCACGTCCTTCGCGTCGACCTTGCCGGTGAGCAGGTAGGTGTCCACCCGGGTGTTGATGCAGGGGTTCACCAGGCTGGTGACACCGTGCGAGCCCGCGTTCTGCTCGGTGATCAGACGGGAACCGGCCAGGCGCTTGTGCATCGAGACCGCGCCCTCGTACGGCGTGGCCGCGTCGCGCTCCGACTGGACGATCAGCACCGGCGGCAGGCCGCGCTTGGCACCGACCTCGATCGGGGTGGACTGCTTGGCCTTCCAGGTCGCGCAGGGGAGGTTCATCCACGCGTTGGACCAGGTCAGGAAGGGGTACTGCTCGTGCAGCTTGCTGTTGTCCCGGTCCCACTTGGCCCAGCTGGTGGGCCACTTGGCGTCCGCGCACTCGACGGCGGTGTAGACGGCGTTGCCGTTCTCCGCCGTCGCGTTGCCCTTGATGTCGGACATGTCCGGGGCGATCGCGTCGACCAGCGCCTGCGTGTCACCCGCGACGTAGGCCGCGAAGGTCTTGGCGACGGGCACCCACGACGAGTCGTAGTACGGGGCGCTCTGGAAGAAGCCGATCAGCTCCGCGGGACCGACGACCCCGCCGATCGGATTGGCCTTGGCCTTGGCGCGCAGCGCCTCGTACTGGGCCTGGACCTTGGCGCGGGTGTCACCGAGGTGGAAGGACGCGTCGTTCTTGGCGACCCAGTCCTGCCAGTCGTTCCAGCGGCCCTGGAAGGCCACGTCCTGGCCGAGGTTGGCCTCGTACCAGATGTTGTCCTGGTCCGGGTTGACCACGGAGTCGACGATCATGCGGCGCACGTGGGTCGGGAACAGGGTCGCGTAGACCCCGCCGAGGTAGGTGCCGTAGGAGACGCCGAGGTAGTTCAGCTTCTTCTCGCCGAGGGCGGCGCGGATGACGTCGAGGTCACGCGCGGTGTTCGGCGTGGTCATCTGCGGCAGCATCTCGCCGCTGCGCGCCTTGCAGCCGTCCGCGTACTCGGCGGCCAGCTTGCGCTGCGCGTTCTTGTCGGCCACCGAGTCGGGGACCGGGTCGGCCTTGGGGGCCTTGACGAACTCCTGCGGGTCGATGCAGGAGATCGGCGCCGAGTGGCCGACGCCGCGGGGGTCGAAGCCCACGAAGTCGTAGGCCTTGGAGGTGTTGACCCACAGCGGGCTCTTGGTCGTGACACGGCGCGGGAAGCGCATGCCGGAGCCGCCGGGACCACCGGGGTTGTAGATCAGCGCGCCCTGGCGCTCCTGCGGAGTGCCCGTGCTGCCGA
Source organism: Streptomyces sp. NPDC002138 (assembly GCF_040296485.1). Lineage (NCBI taxonomy): Bacteria > Bacillati > Actinomycetota > Actinomycetes > Kitasatosporales > Streptomycetaceae > Streptomyces > Streptomyces sp. NPDC002138. Next base: position 82,806 of record NZ_JBEOXE010000018.1, read on the forward strand.
TCCGGTCGACCGCGAGGTCGATGGTCTTGCCGAACGGCTTGGCGTAGTCGAGCGGGACCTTGACATAGCCGCACTGGATCGGGGCTTCGAAGCCCCAGTCGGCCGGACAGGCCTTCCAGTCGATCCCGGCGTGCGCCGCGCGGGCGGCGGCGATCTCGACGCCGACCGACTCCGGGATCCCGTAGGACCGGCTGTCGGAGGCGGCGGCGGGTGTGGCCATGACGAGGCCGGCCGTGAGCGTACCGGCGATCAGAGCGGCAGCGCTCCCCAGCGCTGCGTTGCGTATCACGTGGTTGTTCCCCCTGCGTCAGGTGCCGCCGTGGGCGGCCGACTTCGGACGACGTACAGACGACGTGCAGGGGGATCTTCGCGCTTGACCCATACGCGACAACAGAGCGCGGTCGGGTTCTTTGCCAACCCGATATCCGGATTGGGGTGTACCGCTGAGCGGTGTCCTGGTTCGTCCCGGGATCAGCGCCCATGGCCCGGGAGTTCACGCTTCACCAGGCGTACGTCCGCACCGCCTCGTCCAGTAGTGCGCGCAGCGCCAGCGCGTCCGCGGCCAGCGCCGTCACCAGGACGGCGGGCCCCGCGAGCGGGGTGACGGCCGCCAGCTCGCCGAGCATCGCGGCGGCGGCCGGCCGCGCGGTGAAATCCGGGTCCACGATGAGCAGTTGTCCGAGCGCCCGCTGCCCGGCGAGACCGGCCGGGCCGTCCCAGCCGCCGGGGGCGCCGGGGCCGCAGGCCAGTTCCTGGTCCAGCAGGGGCAGCCCGGCCCGGTGCACGGTGAGCCTGCTGCGCAGCAGGCCCGACGGCTCGCCGGTGCGCCCGAGCACCTGCTCCTCGCGCAGCACCAGCCGGGCTGTGGGGGCCAGTTCGACGCGGGTGCGCACCCACAGGTCACTGCCCTTGACCGAGACGAGCTGCTCGGGCAGCCAGCGCACCGCCGCGCCCTCGTCCAGGGTCAAGGTGGTCTCGTACAGCGCGGGCGCACCGCCCCGGCCGGGCAGGGCCAGGGTGGCGGCGGCCGTCCCGAGGGCGAGCCGGGCGCCGGGGCCCGCGGTGGCCTCGACGGTGAGGTGGTCGCCGCCGAGGGGGGCGCTCATCGCGCCGACGAGGGTGACCCGGGCCTCGCCGGGGTCGCTCCCCCGGGTGCGGCGCAGGGCGAAGGGGCCCTCCCCGTGGAGCAGGGGCAGGGCGGTGCCGCCGCGGCCGTCGGCGACCGCGCGGATGCGGGCGGTGGCCCGCAGCCCCGCGGCCGGTACGGCCGGACCGGCGGCCGGGGGCGCGGCGGCGGTGGTCACCGGGCCGCCCAGGCGGTGACGTGCCCGCGCACCCAGTCGGCGACCGGAGCCACGCCCTCGGGACCGCGCAGCGACTGGAAGGCGACGGGGAGTTCGCCGCGCTGCGCGGCCGCGTCCCGGGCCATCCGGTCCAGGTCGGAGCCGACGTAGGGGGCCAGGTCGGTCTTGTTGACGATGAGCAGGTCGGCGGTGGTCACGCCGGGGCCGCCCTTGCGCGGGATGTCGTCGCCGCCGGCCACGTCGATGACGAAGATCTGCGCGTCGACCAGCCCGCGCGAGAACGTGGCCGTGAGGTTGTCGCCACCGGACTCGACGAGCACCAGGTCCAGCGGACCGATCGCGTCCTCCAGCTCCTCCACGGCCTCCAGGTTGGCGGAGATGTCGTCGCGGATCGCGGTGTGCGGGCAGGCGCCGGTCTCCACGGCCGCGATCCGCTCGGGCGGCAGCACGGCCTCGCGGAGCAGGAACTCGGCGTCCTCGCGGGTGTAGATGTCGTTGGTGACGACGGCCATCGAGAATTCGGCGCGCAGCGCACGGCAGAGCGCGGCGACGGTGGCGGTCTTGCCGGAGCCGACGGGTCCGCCGAGTCCGATGCGCAGGGCGCGGCGGGAGCCGTCGGCGCGCAGCGGCGCGGCGCTGTGGGAGTGCCGGTGCGGGAACGTCCCGGCGTGATCGAGGTGCATGGAAGCTCCTTGGGAAGAGGGGGCCGGGTCACGGTGATGCGGAAGAACCGGCGTGATTCACGAGGCGAAGAGGCGGACGGGCCAGGCCGCGTGCGCCTCGGCGGCGATCTCCAGCAGTGGGGAGGAGGCGGCGGGCAGCGCCTCCACCCCGGCCGACCGGGCGAGGCGGGCGGCGTCCGCGGCCCGGGCGGCCACCTCGTCCAGGGCCGGGGCGAGCCGGGCGAGCACCCCGCTCGCCTGGAAGGGATCCAGGCCCAGCAGCCGCACGGTCGCGGTGGCCGGTCCGCCGACGGCCTCGTACGCCGCCACGTGCGCGGCGTCGAGCGGCTCGAGCCCGGCGGCGCGCGCGGTGACGCCGAGCACCACGGGCTGGTGGGCCCCGCGCGGGAACGCGGCGGCCAGCGCTTCGAGTTCCGCCGACGGCCAGGTGGCCCGGGCGGCCCGGACCAGCTGTCGGCCGAGCCGCCGGGTGGCGGCCCGGAGCGCGGGTGACGGCGTACGGGCGTCGGCGGCCGCGTCCAGGACGGCGGGGTCCATGCCGAGGCAGGCCGCGGCGGCCAGGGCGGCCGCGACGAGGCCGGCCGTGTGCAGCCGGCCCCGGCAGAACGCCTCGAGGGTGACGTCGTCGTGGATCCGGCCCGCTGTGACGGCCGCCTCGGCCCCGCCGGAGTGCGCGTGGCCTCCGGCGGGGAAACGGCCGTCGGCGAGGACGAGCAGGGCGGCGCGGCTCATCGGAGCGTCCCCGTCAGCACAGGCCCCGTCAGCACGGGCCCCATCGGAAGAGGCCCCATCAGAACAGGAAGTAGCGCTGCGCCATGGGAAGTTCCGCCGCGGGGGCGGGTTCCACGGCTTCGCCGTCGATGGTCACGGTGAAGGTGTCCGCGTCCACCTCGACACGCGGGCGCGCGTCGTTGTTGCGCATGTCCTCCTTGGTGACCTTGCGGGTGCTCTCGATCGCCACGAACGACTTGCCCAGCTCCAGGCGTTCGGGCAGGCCGTCGTCGAGGGCGCTCTGGGAGGTGAAGTTGAGTGAGTTGTGGGCCGCCGACCGCCCGGTGGCGCCGAACATCGGGCGCGGGAGGACGGGCTGCGGGGTCGGGATGGAGCCGTTCGCGTCGCCCATCTGCGCGTAGGCGATCTGGCCGCCCTTGATGACCACGTCGGGCTTGACCCCGAAGAAGGCGGGGGTCCACAGCACCAGGTCGGCGAGCTTGCCGGTCTCCACCGAGCCGATCTCGCGGGCGAGTCCCTGGGCGACGGCCGGGTTGATCGTGTACTTGGCGACGTAGCGCCGGGCCCGGTGGTTGTCGGCGGGTCCGTCGCCCGGCAGGAATCCGCGCTGCTTCTTCATCACGTGCGCGGTCTGCCAGGTCCGCATGACGACCTCGCCGATCCGGCCCATGGCCTGGGCGTCGGAGGAGATGATCGAGATGGCGCCCAGGTCGTGCAGGACGTCCTCGGCGGCGATCGTGGAGGGCCGGATCCGGGACTCGGCGAAGGCGAGGTCCTCGGGGACGGCGGGGTTGAGGTGGTGGCAGACCATCAGCATGTCGAGGTGTTCCTCGATGGTGTTGACGGTGTGCGGCCGGGTCGGATTGGTCGAGCTGGGCAGGATGTTCGGCTCGGAGACCACGGTGATGATGTCGGGGGCGTGCCCGCCGCCCGCGCCCTCGGTGTGGTACGAGTGGATGGTCCGCCCGCCGATGGCCGCGAGGGTGTCGGCGACGAATCCGGCCTCGTTGAGGGTGTCGGTGTGGATGGCGACCTGCGCGCCGGTCTCCTCACAGACGCTCAGACAGGCGTCGATGACGGCGGGGGTGGCGCCCCAGTCCTCGTGGATCTTGAACCCGAGGGCGCCGCCGCGCAGCTGGGAGTACATGGCGTCGCGGGACATGGTGGTGCCCTTGCCCAGCAGCCCGATGTTGACCGGGGAGTTCTCCAGCGCCGCGAACATCCGGGCGAGGTGCCAGGGTCCGGGGGTGACGGTGGTCGCCTTGGACCCCTCGGCGGGGCCGGTGCCGCCACCGACCAGGGTGGTGATGCCCGATGCGAGGGCCTCGTCGATGATGGTCGGCGAGATGAAGTGGACGTGGGTGTCGATGCCTCCCGCGGTGATGATCTTCCCGTTGCCCGCGATGACCTCGGTCTCGGGGCCGATGACCAGCGCCGGGTGCACCCCGTCCATGGTGTCCGGGTTGCCCGCCTTGCCGATGCCGCAGATCCGGCCGTCGCGCACGCCGATGTCGGCCTTCACGATGCCCCAGTGGTCCAGCACGATCGCACCGGTGATCACCGTGTCGGGCGCCCCCTCGGCGCGCGTGGTGCGGGCCTGGCCCATCGACTCGCGGATCACCTTGCCGCCGCCGAAGACCGCTTCGTCGCCGGAGTGTCCGGGACCGCCGCTGAGGTCCTCCTCGATCTCGACGAAGAGGTCGGTGTCGGCCAGCCGGATCCGGTCACCCGCGGTGGGCCCGAAGAGGTCGGCGTACTCCTGTCGTGACAGCTCAGCCATCGAGCGGCCCCCCGGTCTCCCCGCGCAGGCCGGGTACGACGCGCAGTCCGGCCAGCGGTACGAGTTCCACCGCGACCGGGATGCCCGGCTCGAAGCGGACGGCCGTGCCCGCGGCGATGTTCAGCCGGAGCCCGCGGGCGGCCGGCCGGTCGAAGGACAGGCCGGGGTTGACCTCGGCGAAGTGGTAGTGGGAGCCGACCTGGACGGGCCGGTCGGCGGCGTTGAGCACGGTGAGACGGGTGACGGCGCGGCCCTCGTTGAGGCGCACCGGCCCGTCCCCGAAGCGGATCTCTCCGGGGATCATGACGGTCACTGCCTCTCAGACGATGGGGTCGTGCACGGTGACGAGCTTGGTCCCGTCGGGGAAGGTCGCCTCGACCTGGACGTCGTGGATCATCTCGGGTATGCCCTCCATGACCTCCGCCCGGGTCAGCACGGTCCGCCCGGAGGCCATCAGTTCGGCCACCGTCCGGCCGTCGCGGGCCCCTTCGAGGATGTGGGTGGTGATCAGCGCGATCACCTCGGGGTGGTTGAGGAGCACCCCCCGCGCCCTTCTCTTCTCAGCCACGTCGGCTGCCACATGGATCAGGAGTCTTTCCTGCTCGTGCGGTGTGAGTTGCACCCGTATCACCCGGTTTCTCGACATCATCGACTGCGTGCCGTGCGAGACCCTAACCGCCTTCAACACTTTGTTGACCTGCCCATATGACGCTCAAGCAGTTCTTGCCCAACGAGGGACAAGACTTTCCGCATCACACACCGCGGCTTTGCCATGTCTTGGCTGAATACGGACGCTCGGAGTCCCGGCCCGACCCCCTGTCCGGTGCCGGGCCGACGCCACGTTAGGGCGCGGGGTTTTCCGTCTCGTTAACTCGTGTTTCCTGCGGGGACCGGATTCCGCGGACGGATAAGCCCGGACCCCACGCCGTATACGGAGGTAGGTTGTCGGGCGTTCACCACCGCACCGCACTGGGAGATCCGTGTACTACAACCCTGTACGCCACATCACCTTCGACGCGCTCGACCCGTACAAGGTCGCCGAGTTCTGGTCGGCCGTGACCGGCTACTCCATGCAGGACGACGACGTCGAGGGCGACCCCGAGATCCTGCTGACCACCGACCAGCCCGGGGTGCCGGGCCTGCTGTTCATCCGGGTGCCGGACGCCAAGAGCGTCAAGAACCGCGTACACCTGGACATTTCACCCCCCACCGGTACTCGCGACGAGACGGTGGAGCGGCTGGTGGGCCTCGGCGCGAAGGTGGTCGGCGACCAGCGCCGCCCGGACGGCACGGGCTGGGTGGTCCTGACCGACCCCGAGGGCAACGAACTCTGCATAGAGCGCAGCGCCTCGGAGCGCGGCCAGGCCTGACCGGCGATCAGGCCTGACGCGCGGCGGGAACGGTCCAGGGCAGTGCGATCCACACGGTCTTGCCCCCGTCCTCGGTGGGGCTGACCGAGAGCCGACCGCCCGATTCCGCCGTGAGCCAGCGGATGATGACCATGCCCCGGCCGTTGTCCTGCTGGACGGCGGCCGGGAGCCGCTTGGGCCACCGCGGGTGACTGTCGGTCACCCCCACCCGGAGCAGCTCCTCGCGCTCCAGCCGGACGTCGACGGTGAAGGTGGGAGACTGGCCGAAGGTGTGCTGGACCGCGTTGGTGGCGAGTTCCGAGACGATCAGCCGGACGGTGTCCGCGGTACTGGCGTCATCGGGCAGTCCCCATCCGCTGAGCACCTGCGCCACGTAGCGGCGGGCCGTGGAGACCGAGGCGGGATCGCTCGGCAGAGTGACGGATGCTTCCTGGTGGTCGGCCATGGCGCGGTCCCTTTCCCACCGGAGCGCAATGCCCCGGATCTGTGCTGAGCGCCAGAGTGCCACTCATTGTCCCGGCCCGGCTGCCGTTCACCCAAGATCTGCATATATCTGTCGCTCGTTGCGGTGAACTCTGCTACGGAAGACCGTATTTGGACGGCAGACTGGTGCGAGCTGTGCCGGTGGAAGGAGGCGGGTGTGCAGCACGGTCCCGCGGTGCGCCGGCGCAAGCTCGGCGAGGAACTGCGTGCGCTCCGTGACCGGTCCGGACTCACCAGCGGTGAGGCGGCCCGGATCGTGGGGTGGCACCAATCGAAGATCAGCCGGATCGAGACCGGCCGCAGCGGGGTGAAGCCCGAGGACGTGCGGCTGCTGCTCGACGCGTACGGAGGCGTGGGCGCCCAGCAGCGCGCCCTGCTGGAGGCGCTCTCGGCGTCGGCCGCCGGCCCCGGCACCGAGACCGGGCGCGGTCCCCAGTGGTGGCACGACTACCGGGGCCTGCTGCCGCAGGAGTACCGGGACTTCATCAGCCTGGAGGCGGGGGCCCGCTCCGCGCGCACGGTGGAGCTGTCGGTGGTGCCCGGCCTGCTCCAGACCCCCGCGTACGCCCGGGCGGTGACCCGGGCCGCGCTGGGCGGGCTGCCGGAGCCGAAGGTGGACGCGCTGGTCGACGTACGGCTGGCCCGGCAGTCGGTGCTGCGGACGGACCCGCCGCTGGAACTGAGCGCGGTGCTCGACGAGGCGGTGCTCCGACGGCAGATCGGCGGTCCGGGGGTGATGGCGGAACAGCTGCGCTCGCTCGTGGAGGTGGCACGACTGCCCCAAGTACGGCTCCAGGTACTGCCGTTCAGTGTGGGGGGTCATCTCGGCCTGACCGGACCGTTCGTAATTTTCTCATTTCCGAACATCGCCGATCTGGATGTGGTGGTACTCGACCATTTGACGAGTAGCCTCTATCTGGAGCGGAAGGAAGACCTCGAGGCGTACAGCGCCGCGTTCCGCACTATTCAGGCGCACGCCCTCCCGCCCCAGGACTCGTCGGATCTGATCAGCGCACTCGCTGACGACGCGTAAGGAGGCACCCCCGTGTCCGCAACCCCCTTATCCACCCGCGGACTTCTGATCAGCGCGCGGTGGCGGCGCAGTAGCCGCAGCACCGGAATGAACAACTGTGTGGAAACCGCCGTCCTCAGCGGCGGCCTGCTGGCCGTCCGCGACTCCAAGCGGGCGGACGGCCCGGCCGTGCTCTTCACCGGGCACGCCTGGGACGGTTTCCTCACCCTGGTACGGGCGGACCTCGCCCGGTAGCCGGGGCGGTTGCCTAGTGTTCCGTGGCTCCGGCCGGCGCGGTCGCGAGGATCGTGTCCACGGCCCGGGTGATCTCCTCCCCCGTGAGATCCCCCCGGGCGGTCAGCCGCAGCCGGGAGATCCCGTCCGGCACGGACGGCGGCCGGAAACAGCCCACGGAAAGACCTGCCTCGCGGCAGTCGGCGGCCCAGCGCAGTGCCGCCGCGGCCGACGGGGCCCGTACCGACACCACGGCCGCGTCCGGCCGGGCCGCGGTCAGGCCGGACGCGGTGAGCCGCCCGTACAGCCGGTCGGCCACCTCGCGGGCCCGCGCCGCACGCTCCGGTTCCCTCTGGAGCAGGCGCAGGCTCGCGAGGGCCGCCCCCGCGGCCGCCGGCGCCAGCCCGGTGTCGAAGATGAAGGTCCGGGCACTGTTGATCAGGTGCCGGATCACCCGGGCCGGCCCGAGCACCGCCCCGCCCTGGCTGCCCAGGGACTTCGAGAGGGTCAGGGTCGCCACCACGTCGGGCGCGCCCGCGAGCCCCGCGGCGTGCAGCGCGCCGCGGCCGCCCTCGCCCAGCACCCCGAGCCCGTGCGCGTCGTCCACGACCAGGGCCGCGCCGGCCTCCCGGCAGACGGCGGCGTACCCGGCGAGCGGCGCGGCGTCCCCGTCCACGGAGAACACCGAGTCGCTGACCAGCAGCGCCCGCCCGGTGTGCCCGGCCAGCGCCTTGCGCGCGGTGTCCGGATCGGCGTGCGGGATCACCTGGGTCCGGGCCCGTGAGAGCCGGCAGCCGTCGACGATCGAGGCGTGGTTCCCGGCGTCGGAGACGACCAGGGTGTCCCGGTCGCTGAGCGCGGTGACGGCGGCGAGGTTGGCGGCGTACCCGGAGGACAGGACCAGCGCGGCCTCGAACCCGCAGAACGCGGCCAGCTCCCGCTCCAGCTCGGCGTGCAGCTCGGTGGTCCCGGTGACCAGCCGCGACCCGGTGGCTCCGGCGCCCCAGCGCTCGGCCGCTTCGCGCGCGCCCGCGACCGTCTCGGGGTGCCGGGTCAGGCCGAGGTAGTCGTTGCTCGCGAGATCGAGCAGGGGCGAGGACGCCGGGCGGGGACGCAGCGTCCGGACGAGCCCGGCGCGCTCCCGGGACCGCTCCGCGTCATCGGTCCAGGCGAAGACATCGGCGGGGTCGGGGGTGTGCTGGGGCATCGGCGGGTCCTCGTGTTTTGTCGGCAGTCCACAGACCTGCCCGACCCTAGCCGCCGTGACTCCGGCGCCAGGTGTGGCGATACACACACTCCGATCCGGCCATGTTGTGCGATCTCTCCTTGGCCGGGAGTGGTCGTGTGGTCCAGGATCGGCCTCATGGACCTGCTGAACACCCTGGTGGACAAGGGGCTGCGGCGCGAGCTGCCGACCCGCGAAGAGGCGCTCGCCGTGCTGGCGACCTCTGATGACGAACTGCTCGACGTGGTGGCCGCTGCCGGCAAGGTGCGCCGCCAGTGGTTCGGGCGTCGGGTCAAGCTGAACTACCTGGTCAACCTGAAGTCGGGCCTGTGCCCGGAGGACTGCTCCTACTGCTCCCAGCGTCTGGGTTCGAAGGCGGAGATCCTGAAGTACACGTGGCTGAAGCCGGAGGAGGCCTCCCAGGCCGCCGCGGCCGGGGTCGCGGGCGGCGCGAAGCGGGTCTGCCTGGTGGCGAGCGGCCGCGGGCCGACGGACCGGGACGTGGAGCGGGTCGGCAAGACCATCGCCGCGATCAAGGAGCAGAACGAGGGCGTCGAGGTCTGCGCCTGTCTGGGTCTGCTGTCGGACGGTCAGGCGGAGCGGCTGCGCGACGCGGGCGCCGACGCCTACAACCACAACCTCAACACGTCCGAGGCGACGTACGGGGCGATCACGAAGACCCACACCTACGCGGACCGCGTGGACACCGTGCAGAAGGCGCACGCGGCGGGTCTGTCCGCCTGCTCGGGCCTGATCGCGGGCATGGGCGAGAGCGACGAGGACCTCGTCGACGTCGTCTACTCGCTGCGCGAGCTGGACCCCGACTCGGTGCCGGTCAACTTCCTGATCCCGTTCGAGGGCACCCCGCTCGCCAAGGAGTGGAACCTCACCCCGCAGCGCGCGCTGCGGATCCTCGCGATGGTGCGCTTCGTCTGCCCCGACGTCGAGGTCCGCCTCGCGGGCGGGCGCGAGGTGCACCTGCGCTCGATGCAGCCGCTGGCGCTGCACCTGGTCAACTCGATCTTCCTCGGCGACTACCTCACCAGTGAGGGCCAGGCCGGTCAGACCGACCTGGACATGATCGCGGACGCCGGTTTCGAGGTGGAGGGCGCGGGTACGTCGACCCTCCCCGCGCACCGCTCCGACGTGGCGGCCGGTGGCTGCGGGTCGCACGGCGGGGGCGCGGGCGCGTCCGTCTGCGGTTCGGCCGCTCCGGCCGGCGCGGAGGCCGGCGCGGGCTGCGGTTCGGCGTGCGGCGGGTGCTCCAGCCACGCCGAGGACGAGACGGCCGCCGTACCGGCCCGGGCCGCGTCGGGGAACGTCTCCTCGGCGAACGCCTCCTCGGGACAGGCCCAGGCCGGCGAGGTGCGCTCCGACCTGGTGGCCGTGCGCCGCCGCGGCGCGGGAACGGAACTCGCCCCCAATGCCTGATCCGCACCACCCGCTCGACGCGCTGCCGGCCGCCGAACTCCTCGCGCTGGACCGGCAGCACGTCTGGCACCCGTACGGACCCATGCCCGGGCGGCAGGAGCCGCTGGTCGTCTCCTCCGCCTCGGGCGTCCGGCTGCGGCTCGGCCAGGCCTCCGAAGGCCGGGACGAGCTGGTGGACGGGATGTCCTCCTGGTGGTCGGCCATCCACGGCTACAACCACCCGGTGCTCAACGAGGCCGTACGGGACCAGCTCGGCCGGATGTCCCACGTGATGTTCGGCGGGCTCACCCATGAGCCCGCCGTGCGGCTCGCGGCGAAGCTCGTCGAGATCGCCCCGTCCGGTCTGGAGCACGTCTTCCTCGCGGACTCCGGCTCGGTCGCGGTCGAGGTCGCGGTCAAGATGTGCCTCCAGTACTGGACTTCGCTGGGCCGCCCGGGCAAGACCCGCCTGCTCACCTGGCGCGGCGGCTACCACGGCGACACCTGGCAGCCGATGGCCGTGTGCGATCCCGAGGGCGGGATGCACGAGCTGTGGTCGGGCCGGCTGCCGGAGCAGCTCTTCGCGCAGGCCCCGCCCGACGGTTTCGACGCGCCCGTGGACCCGGCGTACGTCGACCACCTGCGCTCCCTGGTCTCCGCGCACGCGGACGAGCTGGCCGCGGTGATCGTGGAGCCGGTGGTGCAGGGCGCGGGCGGCATGCGCTTCCACTCCCCCGGCTACCTGCGGGTGCTGCGCGAGCTGTGCGACGAGTACGGCGTGCTCCTGATCCTGGACGAGATCGCGACCGGGTTCGGGCGCACCGGCGCCCTGTTCGCGGCCGGCCACGCGGGGATCACCCCGGACGTGATGTGCGTCGGCAAGGCGCTGACCGGCGGGTACATGACGCTGTCGGCGACGCTCTGCACGGCGCGGGTGGCGGACGGGATCTCGCGGGGTGCGGTGCCGGTGCTGGCCCACGGGCCGACGTTCATGGGCAATCCGCTGGCCTGCGCGGTGGCCCTGGCCTCCCTCGACCTGCTGCTGTCCCAGGACTGGGCGCGGGAGGTCAAGCGGATCGGGGCCGGGCTGCTGGAGGGCCTGGCTCCGGCGGCCGGCCTGCCCGGGGTGAAGGACGTACGCGTGCTCGGCGCGATCGGGGTGGTCCAGCTGGACCACGAGGTGGACGTGCGGGCGGCGACCCTGGCGGCCGTCCGGGAGGGCGTGTGGCTGCGCCCGTTCCGGGACCTGATCTACACGATGCCCCCGTACGTGACGGGTGACGGTGATGTCGCGCGGATCTGCCGTGCGGTGTGCGCGGCGGCGCGGGAAGGCTGAACGGTTCGATGAATACGGGTGCGGGCACGATGGGTGCGGGTACGGGCGCGATGGGTGCGGCTGCGGCGGGTGTGGTGGTGGTGTCCGGTACGGGCACCGAGATCGGGAAGACCGTCGTCACCTCGGCGATCGCGGCCGCGGCCGTGGCGGCCGGGCGCTCGGTGGCGGTGCTCAAGCCCGCGCAGACCGGCGTCGGTCCGGACGAGGACGGTGACGCGGCCGAGGTGAGGCGGCTCGCGGGCGCCGGGGTGACCACCCTGGAGCTCGTCCGCTATCCGGAGCCCTTGGCTCCGGACACGGCCGCGCGGCGGTCCGGGCTGGCCACGGTCGGTCCCGCCGAGGTGGCGGAGGCGGCCTCCAAGCTGGCCACGGAACACGACCTCGTCCTCGTCGAGGGGGCGGGCGGCCTGCTCGTCCGCTTCGACGAGGCCGGCCACACCCTCGCCGACGCGGCCCGGCTGCTGCGGGCCCCGGTCCTGATCGTGGTCCCCGCCGGGCTCGGCACCCTCAACTCCGCCGCGCTGACGGCGGAGGCGCTGCGGGCCCGCGAGCTGGCAGCCCTGGGGCTCGTGGTGGGCAGCTGGCCCACCACGCCCGACCTCGCCTCCCGCTGCAACCTGGCCGACCTGCCCTCCGTCTCCGCGATGCCACTGCTCGGGGCGGTCCCGCAGGGCTCCGCGGCCCTGGCACCGGCGGCCTTCCGCACGGCGGCGCCCGGCTGGCTCGCCCCGGAGCTGGGCGGCGGCTGGTCGGCGACGGAGTTCCTGCGGACCTGGGCCTGAGCGAGCGGGCCCGGCGCCCCGCGCGGCGTGCCGCGGTGAACCCTCGCGCCGCGAGGGGATGACGGCGCGCTTCGGGGGGAGACTGGGAAGCGTGCGTACGTCCGCCCAAGGAGGTTCGTCATGTCTCCGCGCCGCCCGCAGGCCCTGCCCCGGGACGCCGTCCACCATCCCCTGTTCGCCCGCTTCTACGCCCGGATGAGCGTCCAGGCCGACACCCGCGGCGGCCTCGCCGTACTGCGCGAGGAGCTGCTGTACGGCCTCTCCGGCCGGATCATCGAGATCGGCGCGGGCAACGGGCTGAACTTCGCCCACTACCCCCGCGCCGTCTGCGAAGTGGTCGCGGTCGAACCGGAGCGGACCCTGCGCCACCTCGCGACCTCCGCCGCCCGGCGCGTCGAGGTCCCGGTGGACGTCGTACCGGGCGCCGCCGAGGCCCTCCCGGTCAAGAGCGAGGCCTTCGACGCGGCCGTGGCCTCCCTGGTGCTGTGCACCGTACGGGACCTGCCGCGCTCCCTCGCGGAGCTGCACCGGGTCATCCGGCCGGGCGGTGAGCTGCGCTTCTTCGAGCACGGGCTGGCTCCCGGGCCCGTGATGGCCGGGGTGCAGCGCGCGCTGGACCGGACCGTGTGGCCCCGGCTGTTCGGCGGCTGCCACACCGCGCGGGACACCCTGGCCGCGATCGAGGCCGCCGGGTTCCGGATCGTCGGCCAGCGCGGGGTGCGGGTGCCGGAGCGCGGGCCCGCGCTGCCGACGTCGTACTGCGTGATCGGATCGGCCCGGCGCTCGGACGACTGAGGCGGCGCGGGACGAGGACGGGCAGGGCGGGACGGCGCGGGACGGCGCGGGACGGCACCGGGAAAGGCCGTTGCCCGGGCGGCGGCATCCGTGTTTGGCTCACAGCCATGATCGATGCGTGCATACGGACGGCCGAGGCGACCGAAGCCGAGCGGGTCCTGGCCTTCTGGCGGGAAGCGGCGGAGGGCACCTCCATCACGGACGACGTGGACGGGGTGACGCGGCTCATCCGGCGCGATCCGCAGGCCCTGATCCTCGCCGAGTCCGACGGGGTCCTCGTGGGGTCCGTGATCGCGGGCTTCGACGGCTGGCGCTGCTCGCTCTACCGGCTGGCGGTGCTCCCCTCGCACCGGCGGCGGGGGATCGGGGCGGCGCTCGTGGAGGCCGCCGAGCGGCGTTTCCTGGCGGTCGGCGGGCGCCGCGGCGACGCGATGGTGCTGGAGGCGAACGGGCCGGGGCAGCGGGCCTGGGCGGCGGCCGGGTACCACCGCGAGGACCACTGGCGCCGCTGGGTCAAACCGTTCGGCCCGGCGTAGCCGCCCGCTGCGCACCCCCGGCCGATGCGCATACTTTGCCGGTCCTTTACCCTAGGGGGAGCTGTTCCCCTCCAACGAAAGGTGTGAGCGTCCGCCCATGGGCGAGCCTCCCAGTACCCGACATCGCGCGATACCCCTCCTCCTGTCTGATCATGGGACGGAGGTGAACCGATGACCGAAGTGCTTCTGCTCGTCGTCGCGCTGCTGCTCTGCCTCGCGTGCGGGGCCTTCGTCGCGGCCGAGTTCTCGCTGACGACCATCGAGCGCAGCGAACTCGAACGCGCCGTCGAGCGCGGCGAGCGCGGGGCCGACAGCGCCCTGGCCGCCGTCAGGACCCTGACGTTCCAGCTCTCCGGCGCCCAGCTCGGCATCACCGTGACCGGTCTGATCATCGGCATGATCTCCAAGCCGTCGATCTCCGCCCTGCTCCAGGGCCCGTTCGAAGCCATGGGACTGTCGGCCGGGGCCGCCTCGTCCACCGCCCTGATCCTCGGCACCGCCGTGTCCACCGTCGTCCTGATGGTCGTCGGCGAGCTGGTCCCGAAGAACTGGGCGATCTCGTCCCCGCTGGCCGTCGCCAAGCGGGTGGCGACCATGCAGCGGATGTTCAGCCGCGCCTTCCGGCCGCTGATCGGCCACCTGAACACCACGGCGAACCACATGGTGCGCCGCTTCGGGATGGAACCGGCCGAGGAGCTGGCCTCCGCGCGCAGCCCGCAGGAGCTGGTGGCGCTGGCGCGGCATTCGGCGAAGGCGGGCGCGCTGGAGAAGGACACCGCCGAACTCTTCGTCCGGACCCTGAACCTGGCCGACCTGACCGCGGAGAACGTCATGACCCCGCGGGTCCAGGTCACCGCCCTGGACGTGCAGACAACGGCGGAGGACGTGGCGAACGCGACCATGGCCACCGGCCTGTCGCGCTTCCCCGTCTACCGCGGCAGCCTCGACAGCGTCGTCGGCACCGTCCACATCAAGGACGTCCTGGCGCTGCCCGCCGCGGAGCGGCACCGCTACCCGGTGTCGCAGTTGCTGCGCGAGCCGCTGCTGGTCCCCGAGTCGCTGACCGTGGACCGGCTGCTGGACCGGCTGTCCGGCAAGCACACGATGGCCGTGGTGATCGACGAGTACGGCGGCACCGCCGGGGTGGCCACGCTGGAGGACATCGTCGAGGAGGTCGTCGGCGAGGTCCGGGACGAGCACGACCCGCACGAGACCCCGGACCTGGACCCGGCCGGTACGGACGCCTCCGGCCGCGCGCTCTTCTCCGCGGACGGATCGGCCCGCACCGACCAGTTGGAACGGATCGGGCTGCGGGTGCCGGACGGCCCGTACGAGACCCTCGCCGGGCTGATGGCGACCCAGCTGGGCCGCATCCCGGTGGTCGGCGACAGCGTGGAGCTGGGCGGCTGGCACCTGGACGTCGTGGACGACAGCGGCCGCCGCGCCGCGCGCGTGCTCCTGCACGTGCCGGCCGAGCTGCCCGCCGAAGAGCCCGGTGGCCGCGAGCGCCGCAGACACGGCAGGAAGAGCGACAGGCATCCGGGCGACGGGCAGCCGGGCGACAGCCGGCCGAGCGACAGGCACCCGAGCGACAGGCACCCGAGCGACGGAGACCCGGAGGAGGGCCGATGACCGCGATCCAACTGCTGATCGGCCTGGCGACCCTGGTCGTCAACGCCTTCTTCGTCGGCGCGGAATTCGCGCTGATCTCGGTCCGGCGCAGCCAGATCGAGCCGTACGCCGAGCAGGGCGACCGGCGGGCCCGGGCCGTGCTGTGGGGCCTGGAGCACGTCTCGGCCCTGATGGCCGCGGCCCAGCTGGGCATCACGCTGTGCACCCTGGTGCTCGGTGTGGTCGCCGAGCCGGCCATCGCGCACCTGCTGACCCCGCTGTTCGACCTGGTCGGCGTGCCGGTCGGGGTGACCCACGCGATCTCCTTCGTGGTGGCGCTGGCCCTGGCGACGTACCTGCACATGCTCTTCGGCGAAATGCTGCCGAAGAACGTGGCGCTGGCCGAGCCGGTCCGTACCGCGCTGCTGCTCGGACCGCCGCTGGTGGCCCTGACGCGGGGCCTGAGGCCGGTGATCTTCGCGATCAACGCCTTCGCCAACGCCCTGCTGCGGATGCTGCGCGTCGAGGTGAAGGACGAGGTCGCCGCGACCTTCTCCGACGCCGAGCTGGCCCGGATCGTCAAGGACTCCAGTGCCGCGGGCCTGATCGACGGCCGCGCGAGCGAGCGGCTGTACGACGCCCTGGAACTGGGCCGCAGGCCGGTCATGGACGTGGCGCTGCCCATGGACCGGGTGGTCTCGGCCGGGGAGGGCATCACGCCCGAGGGGCTGGAGCGGCTCTCGGCCGCGTCCCGGTACTCGCGCTTCCCGGTGCTCGACGCGCAGCAGAAGATCCTCGGCTACCTGCACGTCAAGGACGCCCTCGACGTGAGCGCGCGGGACGAGCCGTTCCCGGTCTCCGCGCTGCGGCCGATCGCCCAGGTGCGGGCCGAGACACCGATGGACGACGTGCTGACCGCCATGCGGCGCAGCCGTACGCACCTGGCGGCGGTCCTCGGGGCGGACGGGGCCATGACGGGCCTGGTCACGATGGAGGACGTGCTGCGCGAGCTGTTCGGGAACCAGACGCCCGCGTAACGGCCGGCCGGCTGGCCGCGCGGTTCCCCCGTCCTGCTCGCAGGACCGGGGAACCGCGCGGTAACATCGCTCCGCCATGGAGATGAATGCGTCTTACACGAGTCTGGTCGCGGTCGGCGACTCCTTCACCGAGGGCATGTCCGACGAACTGCCGGACGGCTCCTACCGCGGCTGGGCGGATCTCCTCGCCGCCCGCCTCGCCGCGCGCGAACCCGGCTTCCGCTACGCGAACCTCGCGGTGCGCGGCAAGCTGATCGGGCAGATCGCCGAGGAGCAGGCGCCGCTCGCCGCCTCGATGGGCGCGGACGTGGTGACCCTGGTGGGCGGCCTGAACGACACCCTGCGGCCGAAGGTCGACATGGGGCGGGTACGCGGCCACCTGGAGACCGCCGTGGAGACGCTGGCCCCGGCGTGCGGCCGGCTCGTCCTGATGCGCTCGCCCGGCCGCCAGGGGCCGGTGATGGAACGTTTCCGTCCGCGCATGGAAGAGCTGTTCGTCATCATCGAGGAGCTGGCGGCGCGGCACGGAGCGCTGGTCGTCGACCTGTACGGCGCCCCCGTCCTCGGCGATCAGCGGCTCTGGCACGTCGACCGGCTGCACCTCACGGCCGAGGGCCACCGCCGGGTCGCCGAAGCCGTGTGGCAGGCCCTGGGACTGCCCGCGGAGGACGACTGGCGCGCCCCGCTGCCCGCTTCGCTGCCGCCGGGCTGGGCCCTGCGGCGCGCCCACGACGCGCGCTTCGCCCGCGAGCACCTGCTCCCGTGGATCGGCCGCCGCCTGACGGGCCGCTCCTCCGGCGACGGCCGCCCGGCGAAGCGGCCCGAGCTGCTGCCGTACGACGCCGCGGCCGCCGAGCGGCTCCCGTAGGCCCTGTCGGGCGCCTGGTCGCTCCGTCTCGCCTCTCGTAGCAATCCACAACCTGGGGCGGGTCACCCACCTGCGTAAACGCACAGCCGAACCGCAAGTAGAATCCCTACACGTGACTGCCAAGCCCCGCATCCCCAATGTCCTGGCCGGCCGCTACGCCTCCGCGGAGCTCGCCGTCCTGTGGTCCCCCGAGTACAAGGTGACGCTGGAGCGGCGGCTGTGGCTCGCCGTGCTGCGCGCCCAGAAGGACCTCGGCATCGAGGTCCCCGACGCGGCCCTCGCCGATTACGAGCGCGTCCTGGCGCAGGTCGACCTGGCCTCCATCGCCGAGCGCGAGAAGGTCACCCGGCACGACGTGAAGGCCCGGATCGAGGAGTTCAACGCCCTCGCCGGTCACGAGCACGTGCACAAGGGCATGACCTCCCGCGACCTCACCGAGAACGTCGAGCAGCTCCAGATCCGGCTCTCCCTGGAACTGGCCCGTGACCGCACGGTCGCCGTGCTGGCCCGCCTCGGCAAGCTGGCCGGCGAGCACGCCGAGCTGGTCATGGCCGGACGCTCCCACAACGTCGCGGCGCAGGCCACGACCCTGGGCAAGCGCTTCGCGACCGCCGCCGACGAGCTGCTCGTCGCCTACGGCCGTCTCGAGGACCTGCTGGAGCGCTACCCGCTGCGCGGGATCAAGGGCCCGGTCGGCACCTCCCAGGACATGCTCGACCTCCTCGGCGGCGACACCGCGAAGCTCGCCGACCTCGAGCAGCGGATCGCGGGCCACCTCGGCTTCGCGCACGCCTTCACCTCGGTGGGCCAGGTCTACCCGCGCTCGCTCGACTACGACGTGGTCACCGCGCTGGTGCAGCTCGCCGCCGCCCCGTCCTCGATCGCCAAGACCATCCGCCTGATGGCCGGACACGAGCTGGTCACCGAGGGCTTCAAGCCCGGCCAGGTCGGCTCCTCCGCGATGCCGCACAAGATGAACACCCGCTCCTGCGAGCGCGTGAACGGCCTGATGGTCATCCTGCGCGGCTACGCCTCGATGACCGGCGAGCTGGCGGGCGACACGTGGAACGAGGGCGACGTCTCCTGCTCCGTGGTCCGCCGGATCGCGCTGCCGGACGCGTTCTTCGCCTTCGACGGCCTGCTGGAGACCTTCCTGACGGTCCTGGACGAGTTCGGCGCCTTCCCGGCCGTCGTCGCCCGCGAGCTGGACCGCTACCTGCCCTTCCTGGCCACCACCAAGGTCCTGATGGGCGCGGTGCGGGCCGGAGTGGGCCGCGAGGCCGCCCACGAGGTCATCAAGGAGCACGCGGTGGCCTCCGCGCTCGCGATGCGCGAGCAGGGCGCGGAGCGCAACGAGCTGCTCGACAAGCTGGCGGCCGACGAGCGCATGCCGCTGGACCGGGCCCAGCTCGACGCCCTGATGGCCGACAAGCTGTCCTTCACCGGCGCCGCGGGCGACCAGGTCGCCGTGATCGTCTCCCGGATCGAGGAGATCACCAAGCAGCACCCGGAGGCCGCGGGCTACACCCCGGGGTCGATCCTCTGACCCCCGAAGAGCTGGCCGCCGCCCGCGACCGCATCCTCCCGGATGTGGTCGCGGGCGGTTTGCGCGTGCTGTTCTGCGGCATCAACCCCGGCTTGCTGTCCGCCGCCACGGGCCACCACTTCGCCCGCCCCGGCAACCGCTTCTGGCCGGTCCTGCACCTGTCGGGGTTCACCCCGCGCCGCCTGGCCCCGGCGGAGCAGGAGGAGTTGCTGACCTACCGCCTGGGCATCACCAACGTCGTGGCCCGGGCCACCGCGCGCGCCGACGAGCTGAGCGCCGAGGAGTTCCGCGAGGGCGGCCGCCTCCTGACGGCCAAGGTGGAACTCCTGCGCCCTCAGTGGCTGGCCGTGGTCGGCGTCACGGCCTACCGCACGGCCTTCGACGAGCGGAAGGCCCGGATCGGCCCGCAGGAGCGGACCATCGGCGCCACCCGGATCTGGGTCCTGCCCAACCCGAGCGGCCTGAACGCCCACTGGACCGCCGACACCATGGCCGAGGAGTACGCCCGCCTCCGCCTCGCCGCCGAGGCGGACCACTGACCGCCCCGGCCGCCCCGCGCGCATCGGACCCGCCCCGCCGGCTCCCCCTGCTCTTCCTCGACGTCGACGGCCCCCTCATCCCCTTCGGCGCCCCACCGAACACCTACCCGTCCTACGAGCCCACGCCCCACCCGGAGCCCCGGCCGACGCCCCCGTCGACGCCCCACCCGGCGGCCCCGTCAGCGCCCCGCCCGGCGCCCCCATCGACGCCCCACCCGGCGGCCCGGTCGGCGGCCCCCGCGACGCCGACCGCGAGCGAAGGGCATCCGCTCCTCCCCCGGCTCGACCCCGGACACGGCCCACGGTTGGCGGCGCTCCCGTGCACCCTGATCTGGGCCACGACGTGGATGGCGGACGCGAACACATGCATCGCGCCCCGGCTGGGCCTGCCACCACTGGAGGTGATGGCCTGGCCGGCGCCGCCCGCCACGGCGGAACCGGTCACCCAGGCCCTCCACGAGGCACAGGAGGCGCAGGAGGCCCGGGACGAGCGG
This sequence comes from Streptomyces sp. NPDC002138, assembly GCF_040296485.1. Taxonomy (NCBI): domain Bacteria; kingdom Bacillati; phylum Actinomycetota; class Actinomycetes; order Kitasatosporales; family Streptomycetaceae; genus Streptomyces; species Streptomyces sp. NPDC002138. Next base: position 102,583 of record NZ_JBEOXE010000018.1, read on the forward strand.
CTCGGCCTGCACTGGAAGACCCGTGCCCTCGTCGCCCGGGCGGCGGCCCTGCCGTTCATCTGGGTCGACGACGAGATCACGGACCCGGACCGGGCCTGGGTGGCCGCACACCACCAGGGTCCCGCCCTGCTCCACCGGGTCGACCCCCGCCGAGGCCTCACCGCCGCGGACTACACCGCCCTCGCCGACTGGCTCCGCGCCCCCTCACCCCAGCCGTCGCCCTGGCCGCCGCACTGGACCCCCGACCCACCCCCGCGTTCCGGGCCGAGGAGCACCGGCGGCCGGCGCTAGGGCGGATCGATCACGGTCACCGCGGCCATCAGCTGGGGTGAGTGGTCGGCCCCCCACTCGGCCGCGTATACGACCACCCACTGCTCGCCGACCCTCCATCCGTGCACGTGGTCCGTGGTGCCGCTCATCTCCCCCCAGGGCTCCGGCACCACCTCCCCCGCGACCACCCGCGCCAGCAGACTTCCGACGGAGAACACCTGCGCCTCCCCCCAGCGCTCCGTCAACCGCTGGGTGAGGGCGCCGTACTCGGCCGAGATCTGCTCGGCTCCGGCTATCCGGTCCGCCGCGTCCTCGTCTCCGTACCAGTGGCTCTCGCCCAGCTCCACGAGGTGGTAGCCCGGCCCGCTCCTCTCGGTCACCGATCTGCTCCGCGCCGCGGGGAACCCGCGTGTCCGGAGCCGGTCGATTGCCTCGATGTGCGCTGCCGTCGTCATGTCGTCAGTATCCCCAGGGCCACTGACAACTGGCCCGGCGTCATGCGTCCCGCCGCCGTACGGCGATCCAGCCGCCCACGAGCGCGGCCACCGCCCACAGTGCCGTGACGCCCAGCCCCGCCCACGGGCCGAGATCTCCCTGCGGCCGGCCGCTCAGCACGAGCTGCCCGGCACGGTCCGGCAAGTACTGCCCAAGTCCGCTCGCGTGGTCGCCGATGACGAACGAGACCAGCAGGATGAAGGGTATGAGCAGGCTCAACACGGCCGTGCCACCGCGCAGTACCGCGGTCAGCCCGGCCGCGAAGAGCACCATGAGGGTGAGGTAGACCCCGCTGCCGATGACCGCGCGGAGCGCGCCCGGCGAGTCGAGGCCGAGGCCCCGGTCCCCCATGAGGGCCTGTCCGGCCACGAAGGTGACGAATCCGGTGAGCTGTCCGGCCACGAGCGCGAACCCGCCGATGACCACGACCTTGGAGAGGTAGAACCGGGTGCGGTTCGGCACCGCGCCGAGGCTGACGCGCAGCGCCCCATGGTGGAACTCGGAGGCGAAGGCCTTGACCCCGAAGGTGATGGCCGCTATCTGCCCGAAACTGACACCGTAGAAGGCCAGGCGGAGCGGATCGCTCCCCGCGCCATCGGCCTCCGAGGGCCCGATGGTGGCCGACGCCAGGGCCTGGATGCCCACCGTGGCGCCGAGTATCGAGACGAGCGCCCAGAGCGTGCCGCGCAGCGACCGTATCTTGATCCATTCCGAGTGCAGGACGGGGACGTTGGGCAGCGCATGAGCGTTCATGGCTGGTTCTCCAGTCAGAGCGTTGGGGTGTGGGCCGAGGCCGACGCGTGGCGACACGGGACTCAGCGCGAGGTCGAGGCGAAGGGGGTCGCCTCCGCCGTGAGATCGAGGTAGGCCTGCTCCAACGAGGCGCGCTCGTCGGCCAGTTCCAGGAGGGGTATGCCGTCGCGGGCCGCGAGGGCCCCGATGCGCTCGGCTTGGATTCCGTCCACCGTCCAGCGCTCCTCCTCGGCCTCCACCATCGAGAACCCGTCCGCGGCGAGGGCTGCCCGCAGCCGCACCGGATCCGAGGTGCGCAGCTGTACCCTCGGGCTGCTCCGTGCGTCGATGAATGCCTTCATCGACGTGTCGGCGAGAAGCTTCCCCTGGCCGAGGACGACCAGGTGTTCCACGAACGACGCGGTCTCCGCCATGAGATGGCTGGATACCAGGACCGTCCGCCCTTCCGCCGCGAGCCGCCGGAGCATGTCCCGGATCCAGATGATGCCTTCGGGGTCGAGTCCGTTGGTCGGCTCGTCCAGGAGCACCACCCCGGGGTCGCCGAGCAGAGCCGCGGCTATGCCCAGGCGCTGGCGCATCCCCAGCGAGAAGGTCTTGATGCGCCGCCCGGCCACCGCCGCGACACCGGACTGCTCGAGCACCTCGTCGACCCGTCGGGCCGGTATGCGGTTGCCGACCGCGAGGGCCAGCAGGTGGTCCCGGGCGGTCCGGCCGCCGTGCGCGGCCTGTGGGTCGAGCAGTGCCCCGACGTGGTGCAGCGGTTCCTGGAAGTCGGTGAACGCCCGGCCGCCGATGGTGGCGGTGCCGGAGGTCGCCCGGTCCAGGCCCAGCAGCAGCCTCATCGTCGTCGACTTGCCCGCGCCGTTGGGTCCGAGGAAGCCCGTGACCCGGCCGGGCAGTACCTCGAAGCTGAGGTGGTCCACGGCGCGGGTGGCGCCGTACACCTTGGTCAGTTCACGGATCTCGATGCTGTTCATGGCTCAAGGCTCGCTGTCGGCCCGTCGCCGATCCTCCCCCGTGCGGGGGGATCCCCTCCCCCGCACGGGGGAGGGGATCCGCCCTGCCTACACTCGCCGCGTGAACACCATCAAGTGCACCCAGTGCGGGGCCGTCGGACTCGAGCAGGGATTCGTCGAGGACTCCGGGGAGAACTCGCGGGGATACGCACGCTGGATCGCCGGGGCGTTGGAGCGCGGGGTCTTCGGCGGCGCGAAGCGGATGGGCCGGCCACGCTGGCAGATCGACGCCTTCCGCTGCCCGCGCTGCGGCCACCTCGAGCTGTTCGCGCGCGACCGCGTCTGACCCGGTTCGCACGGCCCGTCGTCTTCCCGCCGGGAGACAGCACTCCCCGCGTCTCCCCCGCCCGGGGGTCCCCGTCTCCCCCGTGCGGGGGTGCCAGGGGTGATCGGGCGGCTGCCACGATGGCGGCATGTACCGACTCCTCCGGGCACCGTTCAAGGCGGTGACCTACACCCGCTGGCTGCACCTGTGCGTGCCCATGCTGATCGTGGCCGTGTGGATGTTCATCATGCCCTCATCGCCTCTGGTGCCCCTGCTCCTGGTGGCACCGTTCGGCCTGGTCCCCTGGGTCCGTCTGGCCGAGGGTCTCCAAGCGCGGTTCCTCCTCACCCCCCAGGACCGGGGCGAGGACCACAAGAGCGCCATCAGCGCGTCTCCTTCGGCGCGTTGGGGAGACCGGTGGCGGACGGTGCTGTGGCTCGAGATACGGCTGGTGCTCTCGAGCGCCGCCCTCTTCTCGACCGTCTATCTCTCGTCGGCTTCCGTCGAGCTGGGCCTGGCGGCCTTCGGTCACCCGTCCACCCGGCCCTGGGTGCCGCTGGACCTGCCGCGCTGGGCGGCGGGCTTCCTCACACCCGTGCCGGTGATCCTGCTCATCGGGTTCATCATCCTGCTCGGCGAAATGATCAACTCGATCGCCGGCCGCCTGCTCGGGCCTTCGGCGGCGGAGCGTCTCACAGCGCTGGAGGCACGCACCGAGCAGTTGTTGGAGCGCAACCGCATCGCGCGTGAGCTGCACGACTCGATCGGCCACGCGTTGACCGTCGCGGTGATACAGGCGGGGGCGGCCCGCGCCGCGGGGAGCCCCGAGTTCACCGAGCGGGCCTTGCGCGCGATCGAGGAGACCGGGCGGGCCGCGCTGGAGGACCTGGAGCGCGTGCTGCTGGTGCTGCGGGAGTCCGGGCGGCCGCCCTCACAGCGGCCGACGCTCTCGGAGGCGGACCGGCTGCTGGAGTCGGCCCGGGCTTCGGGGGCGTCCGTGGACAGCGAACTGCGCGGACCGCTGGATCAGTTGCCCGGCCCCGTCACCCGTGAGGGGTACCGGATCCTGCAGGAGGCCCTGACCAATGTACTGAGGCACTGCGGGCCGGTGCCGGTCCGCGTGCGGGTCGAGGTGGCGGTCGGGAGGCTGGACCTCGAGGTGACCAACCCCCTGCCGGACGGGCCCACCCTGATGTCGGGCGGCGGCAGCGGGCTGCGCGGGATGCGCGAGCGGGCGGCGCTGCTGGGCGGGACGGCCGAAACCGGTCCGCACGACGGCAATTGGAGGGTGCGCGCCCGGCTCCCGCTGGAACGAATACGCTGACGGGATGCCGGTTACCGTACTGCTCGTCGACGATGAACCCCTGGTGCGGGCGGGGCTGCGCGCCGTCCTGGAAGCCCAGCCCGACATCGAGGTGGTGGGTGAGGCGGCCGATGGGGCAGCGGTGGTACCGCTGGTTCGCCGGTTGCGGCCGGACGTGGTCGCGATGGACGTTCGGATGCCGTTGCTCGACGGGATCGAGGCCACCCGGGCCGTCATCAAGAGCGTCGACAACCCCCCGAAGATCCTTGTGGTCACGACCTTCGAGAACGACGAGTACGTCTACCAGGCGCTGCGTGCCGGAGCCGACGGATTCCTCCTGAAGCGGGCCCGCCCGTCGGAGATCGTCCACGCGGTCCGCCTGGTCGCGGAGGGCGAGACCCTGCTCTTCCCGGCGGCGGTGCGCGCGCTCGCCGCCGAGTACGGGAACCGCGCGGCGCGCAGCACGCTGGAGCGGGCCGCGCTGACCGAGCGGGAGGAAGCGGTGCTGCGGCTGATGTCCCGGGGGCTGACGAACGCGGAGATCGCCGGAGAGCTGTTCGTCGGGGCGGAGACCGTGAAGTCTCACGTCAGTGCGGTGCTGGCGAAACTGGGGGCGCGCGACCGGACCCAGGCAGTGATCATGGCCTACGAATCGGGGTTCGTCGCCCCGGCGTGAGAGTGCGGCGAGCAGGGTCGGCTTCCGGCCGATGGGGGGCCGCTTCTCGCCGGCACCCCGGGCGCGCAGTACGATCCGGCTGAACAAGCGCGCTAGCTGGGAGGACACACGTTGGGGCAGCTGACCGGCGGGGACCCCTCGCTGCTCCGGCGGATCAATTCCGCCGTGGTCTTGCGGGCGCTTCGCGCGGCCGATTCACCGACACTCACGGATCTCACCCGGCTCACCGGGCTCTCCAGGCCCACGGTCGAGGGGGTCGTCGAGGGGCTCATGGGCACCGGGCTCGTCATGGAGGCCGAAGCCGAGGAGGGCGCTCGTAGACAAGGGCGGCCGGCCAGGCGCTTCCGGTTCCGTACCGAGGCGGGTCATCTGCTCGGGATCGAGATCGGCTCGCACCGGGTCGCGGCGCTGCTGTCCGGACTGGACGGGCGGGTGATCGGGGCCGGTACCAAGGAGGTCTCCGAGTCGGCTTCGGCCGACGAGCGGCTCGACCGGGTCAGGGCCACGGTCGCCGACCTGCTGCGGCGGGCCGGGGTACCGAGGGACTCGCTCCGCGCGGTCGGCGTCGGCAGCCCGGGCATCGTCGAGGCGGACGGCACGGTCCGTCTGTGCACAGCCCTGCCGGGCTGGACCGGCCTCCCGCTCGGTGAGCGGTTGCGGCGGTCCTTCCGCTGCCCGGTCCAGGTGGAGAACGACGCGAACGCGGCGGCGGTAGCCGAGCACTGGAAGGGCGCCGGGCGGGACACCGACGACCTGGTGTTCGTCATGGCGGGCCTCAGCCCGGGTGCCGGTTCGCTGATCAACGGCCGGCTGCACCGGGGCTTCGGCGGGGCGGCGGGCGAGATCGGCGCGCTGCACCTGCTGGGCCGTGAAGTGACGCCGGAGAAGCTGTTGTCGACCACGGGTGAGCCGCTGCATCCGCTGGACGAGCAGGCGGTCGCTTCGGTGTTCACGATGGCCAAGCAGGGCGACGAGGGTGCGGTGGCCGCCGTGGAGCGGTTCATCCAGCGTCTCGTGCACGACGTGGCGGCCCTGGTGCTGGCGATGGATCCCGAGCTGGTGGTGGTCGGGGGCTGGGCGGCCGGGCTGGACGGGGTCCTGGACCCGCTGCGGCGGGAGCTGGAGCGGTACTGCCTGCGGCCGCCGCGCGTCGCGCTGTCCCTCCTCGGGGAGGCGGCGGTGGCGACCGGAGCGTTGCGGCTGGCGCTGGACCAGGCGGAGGAAGAGCTCTTCGCGGTGGAGAAAACGGTCACGGCCCCCGGCCGCGCCTGACCCCGCGCATCGCGGCCCCGGGCGACCGCCGTCCCGCCCCGGCCAGGCGCGCCGCGGCGTCGGCGCCCGACGTGGAGGCGAGCGGCGCATGGTGGCCTGCGGGGCGTGGATGCCGCCGTCGACCACCCGGTCCGTCGACCACCCGGTCCGCTGACCGCACCGGAGCGCCTCCCGCCGCCCGGGCGTGCCGCGAGGCGGCCCCCGGAAGGGGCCGCCTCGGGATGGTGCACGGGTCAGGGAGCCGCCGGGACGCGCGGTCAGCGTCAGGAGGCGACGAGGGTCTCCGGGTGGTGGCTGATCCGGACGTCGCCCGAGTCCCCGAAGGTCAGGCGGCAGGTGTCCGCGCGGTAGGTCGCGACCGAGACCGCCGCGGTGCCCTCGGCCGTGAAGAAGCGGGTGGTGACCACCAGCACCGGGGCTCCGGGCAGCCGGTCGAGCTCCTTGGCGTCGTCGGCGCGGGCCGAGCCGAGTTCCACGGACCGGTCCTGGCCCTCGAGCTCCAGGCGCTGCAACTCCCGCAGCACGGCGCGGGCGCGGGCGGGCCCGGCCGGGGCGTCTATGCCGGACAGGCCCGGCACCGAGGAGCCGGGGACGTACAGCAGCTCGGCGGCGACGACCTGGCCCTGGGTGACCCGGGTCCGGCGCACCGTGTGCACGGTGCGGTCCGTACCGAAGGGCACGGCGGACGCGGTACCGAGGATCTTGGCGACGGCGGCGCCGGGCAGGGTCTCGGCGGCGTCCACGAGCTGCCACCCGTCGACGGCCTCGCCGGGCCAGGCGTGCTGTGCGCTGCCGACGGCGACGCCCACCCGCGGCGGGGCCACGGTGGTGCCGACGCCGCGTCGGCGCTGGAGCCTGCCTTCGAGTTCCAGCTGCTCGAGCGCCTGGCGCAGGGTCGCGCGGGCGACGCCGAAACGGGCCGCCAGGTCACGCTCGTTGGGCAGCACCTCGCCCACGGCGAAGTCCTGGTCGAGCGCCTCGCTGAGCACGGTCTTCAGGTGCCAGTACTTCGGCTCCGGCACCGTTTCGAGCTGCGTGGTCCCCACCCTGACTCCTCCTGCCATCGCTGCAATCGCCGTGTTCCAGCGGCAGTTCCGCGCCTTTGTTTATTAAAGGTCCTTGCACTATCCCTGCGACGATAGGACGGCGCATGTACTTGGTCAAGACCAATGCTCATCCCTTTGCCGGGCATAACGGGTATTCGTATCAAGCCGTTCACAGGATGTTCTCGACGGCCCCCGAGGCTTGTAGTGGGGTGCTACCGGGCGGTAATCATTACTGACAGCGAGTCTCACAGCGTCCACCGCCGCACCGCACCCGAGGAGCAGCATGACCAGCACCGCCTCCCTCGCCATCGCCGACGCCTCTCCCGCGAGCGCCCCCGCCTCCGTCTCCTTCGACATCGAGTCCCCGCTCGGCACCCGTTCCACGACCGTGACCTACGAGCGCAAGGGCGCGGGCGAGCCGCTCCTGCTGCTCCACGGCATCGGCCATCACTTCCAGGCCTGGCGCCCGGTCACCGACATCCTGGCCGCCGATCACGACGTCATCGCCGTCGACCTGCCCGGTTTCGGTGCCTCGGCGCCGCTGCCGGGAGGGGTGCCGTACGACCTCGCCACCGTCGCCCCCGCCCTGGGCGCCCTCTGCGCCGCCCTCGGGGTCGATCGGCCTCACGTGGCGGGCAACTCCCTGGGCGGACTGCTCGCGCTCGAGATGGGCCGCGTCGGCCTGGTCCGCTCCGTGACCGCCCTCTCCCCCGCCGGGTTCTGGAGCGAGACCGAGCGGCGCTATGCCTTCGGGGCGCTGCGCGCGATGCGGGCCGGGGCCCACGCCCTGCCGCTTCCGGCCGTGGCGCGGCTCTCCCGCAGCGCCGCGGGCCGGGCCGCCCTCACCGGCACCATCTACGCCCGCCCCGCACGCCGGTCCCCCGACGCGGTGGTCGCCGAGACCGTCGCGCTGCGCGAGGCCACCGGTTTCGAGCCGACCCTGGCCGCGGGGGGCTCCGTACGGTTCACCGCCGACGTGCCCGGGGTGCCCGTCACCATCGCCTGGGGCGAGCGCGACCGGCTGCTGCTGCGCCGCCAGGGCGTCCGCGCCAAGCACACCATCCCCGGCGCGCGGCTGGTGCGGCTGCCGGGCTGCGGCCACGTCCCGATGAACGACGACCCGGCCCTCGTCTCCCGGGTCATCCTCGACACGACCCGCGCCGGACTCCGGGCGGCCGGCACCGCCGAACTCCCCGCGGTCAGCGTCGGCTGACGGCTGTTCATCCACGGTTCGCGTGCGCGACGCGGCCGGGCCGGAGTGCCGGCGGCACACTGGTCCGGCCCGTGCGAGACCGACCGGAACCCTGGAGACGCACCGATGCCGCACACCCGCCGGACCCTGCTCACGGGTTCACTCGCCGCCTCCGCCGCACTCGCCCTCCCGCTGGGTCCGGCCGCACCGGCCTTCGCCCGGTCCGGCCGCCCGAGCACCTCGTGGGGCACCCAGGCCGGTGAGGTCACGGAGCGGTCGGCGCTGATCTGGACCCGCGCCGACCGGCCCGCCCGGATGTACGTGGAGACCTCGCCCACCGAATCGTTCCGCCGCGGGGTGCGCCGCCACCCCGGCCCCCTGCTCGGGCCGGCCACCGACTTCACCGGCACCACCCCCCTGCGCGGCCTCCCGCCGGGCGAACAGGTGCACTACCGCGTGGTGGTGGCCGACCCGGACGACTACCGGCGTACGGGCGAGCCCGCTTACGGCTGCTTCCGCACCACGCCCGTCTCGCGCCGCTCCGGGGTCCGTTTCCTGTGGTCCGGCGACCTCGCCGGCCAGGGCTGGGGCATCAATCCGGACCTCGGCGGCTACCGGGTCTTCGACGAGATGCGCCTGCGCGACCCCGACTTCTTCCTCTTCAGCGGGGACACCATCTACGCGGACGGACCGCTCCAGCCGAGCGTGACGCTGCCCGACGGCCGCGTCTGGCGCAACGTGACCACCGAGGAGAAGGCGAAGGTCGCCGAGACCCTCGCCGAGTTCCGCGGGAACTTCCGCTACAACCTGCTCGATCGCAATCTCACCGCCTTCAACGCGCAGGTCCCGGTCGTCGCACAGTGGGACGACCACGAGGTCCGCAACAACTGGTATCCCGGCCAGCTGCTGGAGGACCCGCGCTACACCGTCAAGCAGGTCGACGTACTGGCCGAACGCGCCCGCCGTGCCTTCGGCGAGTACTTCCCGGGCCGGGCGATCGACCCCGCCACCCGCGCCGAGGGCCGTGTGCACCGCGTCGTCCGCCACGGTCCGCTGCTCGACGTCTTCGTCCTCGACATGCGCACCTACCGCAACGCCAACTCCCCGGACCGCCAGAGCACCGACCCCGTCGGCATCCTGGGCGCCGAGCAGCTGGCCTGGCTCAAGCGGGAGCTGTCCCGTTCCCGCGCCACCTGGAAGGTGATCGCCGCCGACATGCCGCTGGGCATCGTCGTCCCCGACGGTACGGCCGACTTCGAGGCGGTCGCCCAGGGCGACCCGGGCGCCCCGCTCGGCCGGGAACTGCAGATCGCCGAACTCCTGCGCCACATCAAGCACCAGCGCATCACCGGCACCCTCTGGCTCACCGCGGACGTCCACTACACGGCGGCCAACCACTACGCCCCGGAGCGGGCGGCCTTCCAGGACTTCGCACCGTTCTGGGAGTTCGTGTCCGGACCCGTCGGCGCCGGTGGCTTCCCGCACGGCAGGCTCGACGCGACCTTCGGCCCCGAGACCGCCTTCGTGCAGTCGGCGCCGGTGGCCAACATGTCCCCGGCCGAGAACCCGCCGTACTACGGCGAGGTGGAGATCGACGGCCCGAGCGGGGCGCTGACCGTACGGCTGCGCCGCCAGGGCGGCGACGTCCTCTTCACCAAGACGCTCCGGCCGGGACAGGTGGGTCAGTAGCCGTGTCGGCGACAGGCCACCGAGCAGGACGGAAAACAGGCCGGAAAACAGGGCGAAATCGATCGGATCGACACTTAACCAGTCGGTCACAAACCGTTCGTGATCACGCAACACCCCGGCGCCACAGTGGTGTGCATGACTGACCGCAGCCCCGCCACCGCCCACCGTTCCCACCGCCCCCAGCGCGTCCACCACTGGCGCCACGACCTCGTCGAGCTGGCCGCCCTGTTCTGCGCCGTGGCGGTCGCCGACGCGTTGGCCAATCTCGTGGCGCACGGTCCGAGCGGGCCCGTCATGCTGGTCGCCTCGGCGGTCGCGTTGCTGATCACCGCCGGTTTCCACACCTGGTGGGCCCGCCGTCACAGCCACGCCCCACCGCCGGGCCCCAGCACCCCGTCCCCCGCCGGCGCCCTGGCGGGGGCCGCCGCGACAGCGTCCGCGCGGGCGCGTACAAGCACGAGCAGGAGCACGAGTACGAGTACGAGCAGGAGTACGAGCACGACGACGAGCGCCGACGCGAGCGCGACGGACGCCGCGGCCGACCCCACCGCGGCGGGCTCCACCACCCTGTGGCGGATGCGGACGACCGTGCGGGACGAGCCCGGCAGCCTCGCCGCGCTGTGCACCGCGCTCGCCCACCACGACGTCGACATCCTCACCCTGCAGACGCACCCGCTCCCCGAGGGCGGCACGGTCGACGAGTTCCTGCTGCGCGCTCCGCAGGAACTGCCGTCCGCCGAGCTGACCCGCGCCGCCGCCCTGGCCGGCGGCCACAGCACCTGGATCGAGCGCGCCGACGCCCACGACCTGGTCGACACCCCGACCCGCGTGCTGGAGCTGGCCACCCGGACCGCCCTGGACGCGGCCGAGCTGCCGCTCGCGCTGCGCCGGCTGCTCGGCCGCTGCACCATCCACTCGATTCCGGCGACCACCCTCACCGGCCGTCCCAACACGGCCGCCCACGCTCCCGTCGAGGGCGTGCTGGAGTCCACCACGATGCGGTTGCGCGACCCCTCGGGCGGTGCGATCACCGTCGACCGCCCTTACCTGCCCTTCACCCCGACCGAATTCGCCCGGGCCCGCGCGCTGGTCGAGCTGGACGCCCGGCTCGGCCCGCGCGTCCCGCGCAGCCAGGACGTACTGACCCTGCCCGAGGGCAACGAGATCACCGTGCGCCGCGCCGACGGTTCGGACCTCCCGGCCGCCCGCGCGATGCACGACCGCTGCTCCGAGCGGACGCTGGGCCTGCGCTACCACGGGCCGGTCGCCGACGCCGACCGCTACCTGGGCCACCTGCTGAGCCCGCGCTTCGGCCGCACCCTGGCGGCCACCACCACCTCCGGCAAGCTGGTCGCCCTCGGGCACCTGCTCTGGGACGGGGACGAGACCGAGGTGGCGCTGCTCATCGAGGACGACTGGCAGCGCCGCGGCATCGGCTCCGAGCTGCTCGGCAGGCTGATCTCGATGGCCGTCGAGGCCCGGTGCGACAGCGTGTACGCCGTCACCCAGGCCTCGAACACCGGCATGGTGGCGGCCATGCGCGGCCTCGGGCTCCCGCTCGACTACCAGATCGAGGAGGGCACCCTGGTGATCACGGCCCGACTGGACGCCTCCAAGGTCAGCTCCCGGCCGTCGTACGGGCCGCAGGGCGAGCAGCGCTCGTACGAGAGCCCGCGCCACCAGAGCTGACGAGCTCGCCGGGCGCCCGGTCCGCGGCCGTGCCGAGCGCCTGGTCCAGGTCGGCCCACAGGTCGTCCACGTCCTCCAGCCCGACGGACATGCGCAGCAGCCGGTCCCCGACCCCCGAGGCGTGCCGGTCTCCCTCGGCCACGATGCGGTGGCTGATGGAGGCCGGGTGCTGGATGAGGGTGTCCACGCTGCCCAGGCTGACCGCCGGGGTGATCAGCCGGACCGCGCCGATCACCGCGTGCGGGTCGCCGACCGTCTCGAAGGCGACCATGGCTCCGCCGATGCTCGGGTAGTGCACCCGCTCCACCCGGGGGTCGGCGGCGAGCCGCCGGACCAGTTCGCGGGCGGTCGCGGAGGCCGCCCGTACCCGCACCGGCAGCGTGGACAGGCCCCGCAGCAGCAGGTATCCGGCGAGCGGGTGCAGCACCCCGCCGGTCGCGAAGCGCACCTGGCGCAGGGTCCGGGCGAAGGCCTCGTCGCAGGCCACGACCCCGCCCAGGACGTCGCCGTGGCCGCCCAGGTACTTGGTGGCGCTGTGCAGCACGAACCGCGCGCCGCTCTCGACGGGCCGCTGGAGCACCGGGGTGGCGAAGGTGTTGTCGACCAGCAGCGGCACCTCGCCGCAGGCCCGGGCGGCGGCCCGCAGGTCCAGTTCGGCCAGGGTCGGGTTGGCCGGCGACTCCACCATCACGAGGCCGGTGTCCGGACGGATCGCCTCCGCGATCCCCTCCACGAGCCGCTCCGGGTCCACCCAGGTCACCTCGGTGCCGAGCAGCCCGCTGCCCAGCAGGTGATCGCTGCAGCCGTAGAGCGGCCGTACGGCGACCACGTGCCGCAGCCCCATGGACGCACGGGCCAGCAGGGTCGCCGTCAGCGCGGCCATCCCGCTGGCGAAGGCCACGGCGCTCTCCGTGCCCTCCAGCCGGGCGAGGGCGTTCTCGAAGCGGGCGGTGGTCGGGTTGTCCAGCCGGGAGTAGACCGGCGGGCCCTCGGGACGGGCACCCGTGGTGGCGAACTCGTCGATCCGGGCGGCCTCCGCTCGGCTGTCGTACGACGGGTAGGTCGTCGACAGGTCGAGCGGAGGCGCGTGCAGTCCGAGCCGCGCGAGGTCCTCGCGTCCGGCGTGTACCGCTTCAGTGGCCAGTGACCGTCGTACGGTCTCGGCGTTCATCTCCATGGCCCGAACTGTGATGATCGGACCGGTGATGGCGGGAAAATGCCGTGCTACGTTCGGCCAATGTCCGAATCCGTCGCTTTGGATCCGGTCGATCTGCACATATTGCGCCTACTGCAGAACGACGCCCGGACCACGTACCGCGACCTCGCCGCCGAAGTCGGCGTGGCGCCGTCCACCTGCCTGGACCGGGTCGCCCGGCTGCGCCGCTCGGGGATCATCCTCGGCCACCGGCTGCGCCTCGACCCGGCGCGCCTGGGTCGCGGGCTGGAGGCGCTGCTGCTGATCCAGGTGCGCCCGCACCGCCGGGAGCTGATCGGCCCGTTCGTGGAGCGGGTGCGCGCGCTGCCCGCCTCCCGGTCCGTCTTCCACCTCACCGGACCCGACGACTACCTCGTGCACGTCGCCGTGGCCGATCCGGCGGAGCTCCAGCGCCTCGTCCTGGACGAGTTCACCTCGCGGCGCGAAATCGCCCGTGTGGAGACGCGGTTGATCTTCCAGGAGTGGGACTGCGGTCCACTGCTTCCGCCCACGTCAGGCTGCTGACAGCGAACGCTAGTGACGCGGGCGGGTCTCCCGTATGAAGATGTCCGAATGTCAGACACCCTCCACAGCGCCACCCAGCTGCCCCGCCAGGTCGCGGACGCGTACGTCGACGACCTCATCGCACTCGACCCGATCACCGGCACCTACCTCGGTGTCGCCGCGAGTTCAGCCGAACTCCCGGACTTCTCCCCGGCCGGACGCGAGGCCTCCGCCGCGCTCGCCCGCACCACCCTCGCCAAGCTGGACGCCGCGGAGCGGCTCCCCGGTGGCGATAGCGACGCCGAGCGCCGCTGCGCGCGCCTGCTGCGCGAGCGTCTGACCGCCGAACTCGCCGTGCACGACGCCGACGAGGACCTGCGCGCGGTCAGCAACATCCACTCCCCGGTGCACAGCGTCCGCGAGGTCTTCACGCTGACCCCCGCCGACACCGACGAGGACTGGGCCGCGATCGCCCAGCGGCTGCGCGGAGTTCCCGCCGCCTTCGCCGGCTACCGCGAGTGCCTCCAGCTCGGGCTGGACCGCGGCCTGCTCGGCAGCCCGCGCCCCACGGCCACCTTCATCGGCCAGCTCGGCACCTGGGCCGGCGAGGACGGCGACGGCCCCGGCTTCTTCGCCGACTTCGCCGCGGCCGGCCCCGAGGGCCTGCGGGCCGAACTCGACGCCGCCGTCGAGCAGGCCAACGCCGCCGTCGTCTCGCTGCGCGACTGGATGCGCGACGTGTACGCGCCGGCGGTCAAGGGCGCACCGGACCCGGTGGGCCGCGAGCGCTACGCCCGCTGGTCGCGCTACTTCAACGGCACCGACCTGGACCTGGACGAGGCGTACGCCTACGGCTGGTCCGAGTACCACCGGCTGCTGGCCGAGATGAAGACCGAGGCGGCCAAGATCCTGCCCGGCGCCGGTCCCTGGGAGGCGCTGCGCCACCTCGACGAGCACGGCACCCACATCGAGGGCGTCGACGAGGTCCAGGCCTGGCTGCAGGGCATCATGGACGAGGCGATCCAGAACCTCGACGGCACCCACTTCGAACTCGCCGAGCGCGTGCGCAAGGTGGAGTCCCGGATCGCCCCGGCGGGCGGCGCGGCGGCCCCGTACTACACCTCCCCCTCGGAGGACTTCTCGCGGCCGGGCCGCACCTGGCTGCCGACCATGGGCCAGACCCGCTTCCCGGTCTACGACCTGGTCTCCACCTGGTACCACGAGGGCGTCCCCGGGCACCACCTCCAGCTCGCGCAGTGGACGCACGTGGCGGACCAGCTCTCCCGCTACCAGGCCACCGTGGGCATCGTCAGCGCCAACGCCGAGGGCTGGGCGCTGTACGCGGAGCGCCTGATGGACGAGCTGGGCTACCTCACGGACGCCGAGCAGCGGCTGGGCTACCTGGACTGCCAGATGATGCGCGCCGCGCGGGTGATCGTCGACATCGGCATGCACCTGGGGCTGGAGATTCCGGCGGATTCGCCGTTCCACCCGGGCGAGAGGTGGACGGTGGACCTGGCGCAGGAGTTCTTCGGCCTGCACAGCGGCCGCCCCGCGGACTTCATCGAGAGCGAGCTGACCCGCTACGTCTCGATGCCGGGTCAGGCGATCGGCTACAAGCTGGGCGAGCGCGCGTGGCTGCTGGGCCGGGACAACGCCCGCGCCGCGCACGGCGAGTCCTTCGACCTGAAGGCCTGGCACATGGCGGCCCTTTCGCAGGGGTCGCTGGGGCTGGACGACCTGGTGGACGAGCTGTCCAAGCTCTGATCCTCGCAAGACGACGGCGGGCCGTTCGCCTCCTTCGTGAGGCGAACGGCCCGTCGTCTTCAGCGGTGTCAGCGGTGTCAGCGGTGTCAGCGGTGTCAGCAGCCGCAGTCGTCGGAGTCGGTCGGGGCGGTCAGCGGGTCGGCCTCGGCGCGCTGTTCGCGGCCCTGCCAGGTCTCCACCTCGAAGCCCTCGCGGATCCAGTACTCGATGCCCCCGAGCATCTCCTTGACCTGGAAGCCCAGCTGGGCGAGGGCGAGGGCGGAGCGGGTGGCGCCGTTGCACCCCGGGCCCCAGCAGTAGGTGACCACGGGGACGTCCTTGTCCAGCAGCCGCTCGGCCTGTTCGGGGACCAGGGCGGTGGGCAGGTGGACGGCGCCGGGTACGTGCGCCTGGTCCCAGGACGGCGTGGAGCGCGAGTCGACGATCTGGAAGCCGAGTTCGGCACCGTGCTCGCGGTGGGCCTCGAGGGCTCCGGCGACGTCGGAGACGTCCGCGTGGAAGGCGAGGCTCGCGGCGAAGTAGGCGGCGGCCGCGGCGGGGGTGGCCGGGGGCACCCGAAGGACGGAGTTGGTGGTGGCGGTGGGCTGCGGTGTCGTCGTCATGGCTGAAAATCTATGATCGGCTGATCATCTTTGGAAGTGGAATTCCACTGCCGTTCCCTTGATCCACCGGGATTTCACCTGCTAGATCTGGCACATGACCGACTATTCCCCCGACGCCACCGACTGGCGCATCCTGGAAGCCCTCCAGGCCGACGGCCGCGCCACCTTCGCCGAGCTGGCCCGCGCGGTCTCGATGTCCGCGAGCGCCGTCACCGAGCGGGTGCGACGGCTGGAGGAAGCCGGCGTGATCACCGGCTATACGGCCACGGTCGATCCGCAGAAGCTCGGGAAGACCATCATGGCGCTGGTCCGGCTGCGCTATCCGCACGGGAACTACAAGCCGTTCCACGACCTCCTGCACACCACTCCGGAGATCCTGGAGGCCCATCACGTCACGGGGGACGACTGCTTCGTCCTCAAGGCTGTGGCGCGCTCCATGTCGCACCTCGAGGAGATCACGGGCAAGATCGCCGGGCTCGGCTCGGTGACGACCAGCGTCATCTACTCCTCGCCGCTGTCCCGGCGCCCGCTCAGTCCATAGCGCCCCGCTCGCCCCGCTCGGCGCGCTCGGCCCGCGGCGACCCACTCGGCCTGCGGCGACCCACGCCGTCCACTACAGCCCGTGACGGACGCTACGTTCCGTAACGCCGCCGTGACGGCCGCCTCGGCACTCTTGCCTAGGAGGCGTCGCCCGTGTGGTGGCGCACCACGGAACCACCACGCTGCTTGACAATTTCCAACTGGGTCTGGACCCGCGTCCGCAGGTCCGCGACGTGGCTGACGATCCCGACACTGCGGTCCCGCTCCCGCAGCGAGTCGAGTACGTCGAGCACCTCGTCCAGGGCCTGTTCGTCGAGGCTGCCGAAGCCCTCGTCGATGAAGAGCGTGTCCAGACGCATCCCGCCCGCCTCGTCGGTCACCACGTCGGCGAGACCGAGGGCGAGGGCGAGCGAGGCGAAGAAGGTCTCGCCGCCCGACAGGGTGGCGGTGTCCCGTTCGCTGCCGGTCCAGGCGTCCACCACGTGCAGGCCGAGCCCGGAGCGGCCGCGTCCGCTCGCCCGGGCGTCCGAGTGGACCAACGTGTACCGGCCGCCGGACATGCGCAGCAGCCGTACGGTCGCGGCCGCCGCGACCTGCTCCAGCCGGGCGGCCAGCACGTAGGCCTCGAGGCGCATCTTGCGCTCGTTCTCGGCAGAGGTGCCCGCGGTGAGACCGGCCAGCGCGGCCACCCGGTCGTAGCTCTCGCGCAGCGGACCGAGCGCGCGCAGCTCGTTGTCGGCTTGCCGGGACAGCCGGTCCAGCTCGGCGCAGCGCAGCCGCGCCGCGTCGGCGGCCGAACCGGCGGCGCGCAGGTGGGCCGCGGCCCGCTCGGCCCGTTCCTCGGCGGCGCGCGGGTCGGCGGGCGGGAGGGTGGCCGCCCGGGCCGCGTCGGCCTCGGCGAACCGGTCGGCCAGCAGAGCCTCTTCGGCCTGCCAGGCGTCCAGGCGGCGTTGCAGGGCGCTGCGTTCGTACTCGGGGAGCACCGCCTCGGCGGCGGCCTCGGTGGTGTCGAAGCCCGCGCGGAAGGCGGCGTCGGCGAGCCGTCCGTCGGCCTCCTTCAACCGTTCGGCGGCGGCTTCGGCCCGGTGCAGCGCCGCGGCGGCGTCCGCCACCAGCCGGACCCGGGTCTCCAGCAGCCGGGCGCGGTCGCCGACGCTGGACGAGCCGGCCCGTACGCGGACCAGCTCCTCCTCCAGCGCCTGCTGTTCCTCGTCCAGGGCTTCGCGGCGCGAGGAGCGGGCGGCGATGCGCCGCTCGGCGTCGAGCCGGTCGGCGCTGCGGGTGGCGTGTTCGCGTTCGGCGTGGGCCAGCCGCTCGCGGGCTCCGTGCAGCCCCGCCGCCGCGGAGTGGGCGGCCGCGTGGCGGTCGGTCAGTTCCTGGGTGCGGTGGAGGAGTTCGGCCGTGGTGGCGTCCCCGGCCGCGGCCGCCGCCTCGGCGCGTGCTTCCCGTACGGCGGCCAGCCTGCGTTCGGTCGTCGCGCGCCGCTCCTCGGCCTGCTCGAAGCGGGCGTGGGCGGCGTCCTCGGCGGCGCGGTCCACATGGCCGGGGGCCGGGCGGGCCGGTTCGGGGTGCTCGGCCGAGCCGCACACCGTGCACGGCCGGCCCGCGACGAGCGCCTCGGCGAGTTCGGCGGCGATCCCGCGCAGCCGGGTCTCCTTCAGCACCAGCCAGCGCTCCCGTGCCGCCGCGGACTCCTCGCGTACGGAGAGCAGCTCGCCGGAGACGGCCTCCGCTTCGGCGGCCAGCGCGTCCCGGCGCCGGGCCGCGGCCAGGTGCAGCCGTGCGGGCTCCAGCCGCCCGGCGAGGTGCTCGGCCTGTGTCGCGGCCTGCTGTGCGGTGTCCACGCGCTCGCGCAGCGCGGCCCGCAGGGGCTCCCAGCGGGCCAGCCAGTCGGCGGACTCCTGCTGCTGTTCCTCGGCGGCGCGGGACTCGCGGTCCAGGGCGGTGCGTTCGCGGGAGATGTCGGCGCTGCGCTGCTCCGCGCGCTGGGCGGCGCCGAGCGCGCCCAGTTCCCCGCGCAGTCGCTGTTCGAGGGCGGCGAGCTGCTCCGCGCCGGCCTCGACGAGGTCGGCGTGCAGCCGCCCCCGCGCGTCGGCGACGGCGTGCACGGCGGCCCGGTGGGCACCGGCGGCGCCTTCGCGCAGGTCGAGGGCGGGGGCCACCAGGGCGCCCCGACGGGCTTGGTCGAGGCGTGCGCGGACCCGCTCGCGTTCGGGCGCGGCTTCGGCGAGGACCGCGGCGCGGTGGACGGCTTCGGCGTGGCGCCGCTGGAGCCGGTCGAGCTCGCGGGCCTCCTCGGCCGCGCGGCGGGCCGCCGCGTGGCGGTGTTCGACGGCGGTGAGGGCGTACGCGCGCACGGTCAGGCGTTCCCGGGCCGAGCAGCGCGCCACGGCCGCCCAGGCCCGTACCGCCTCGGCGAGGCCGGGGTCGCCGGGCTGGTGGCCGGGCAGGGGCCAGGCGCGCAGGTCGGCGCTGTCCCCGGCGGCCTGGGCGAGCCGCTGGGCCGTGCCGAGCACCTTCTCGTCGCCCGCACGGACCTTGGCCTCGGCGGCCCGGCGCTGTTCGGCGAGCAGGGTTTCGACGGCGGCGAACCGGCGGGTGTCGAAGAGGCGGCCCAGCAGTCGGCCGCGGGCCTCCGCGTCGGCGCGCAGGAACCGCGCGAACTCCCCCTGCGGCAGCAGCACCACCTGGCAGAACTGTTCGCGGCTCATGCCGAGCAGCTGCTCGATCTCCTCGCCGATCTCCTGGTGGGAGCGGCTGAGCCCCTGCCAGCCCGGCTCGCCGAGGTGCTCGCGGAGCCAACTCTGGGCCTTGTCCTTGGTGGTCCCCGTGCCGCGCTTCTTGGGGCGGGGCTGCTCCGGCCGCCGGGTGATCTCCAGGCGGCGGCCGCCCGCGGTGAGTTCGAGGGTGACCTCGGTGGCCTCCTCGGGGGCGGCGTGGTCGCTGCGCAGGCTGGTGCCGGGGGCCTGCCGGGGGCCGGGGACCGATCCGTACAGGGCGTAGCAGACCGCGTCGAGGACGGAGGTCTTCCCGGCCCCCGTGGGGCCGTGGAGCAGGAAGATCCCGGCGCCGGAGAGCGCGTCGAAGTCGATCTCCTGGGGTTCGGCGAAGGGGCCGAAGGCGCTGACCTTGAGCCGGTGCAGCCTCACCGGCCCCCCTCCGCGCGTCCGCCGTCGAGCCGCGCGGCCTCGACGCGCACCCCGTCGAAGGCGGCCCGCAGCACGGCCCGTTCGCCCTCGTCGGCCGCGCCCCCGCCCCGGACGTGCGTGACGAAGTCCTCGGCGATCTCCTGGTCGCTGCGGCCCTTGAGGCGCTGGGCGTAGGAGGCGCCGTCCTCCTCCTCGCGGCCCTGGGGGTCGAAGGCGAGGCTGAGGGTGTGCGGGAAGCGGGCGGTGAGGCGCGCCATGGGGTCCTCGGGCCGGACCGGGTCGGTGAGGGTGGCCTCCACCCACGCCTCTTCGTGCCCGGCGAGCGCGGGGTCCTCCAGCAGCTCCTCGATGGGGCCGCGGATGCGGGCGAGCGGGCGCGGGACGGGGGTGTCGATCCGCTCGGCCACCGGGCTCGTGCCGGCGGCGCCCAGTTCGATCAGCCACATCGTCTTGCGGTGGTGGACCTCGGAGAAGGAGTAGGCGAGCGGGGAACCGGAGTAGCGGACCCGTTCGTTGATCGTCTGGCTGCCGTGCAGGTGCCCGAGGGCGGTGTAGTCGATCCCGGCGAAGACCGAGGCGGGCACCGACTCGACCCCGCCGACGGCGATGTCGCGTTCGCTGTCGCTGGCCTGGCCGCCGGTGACGAAGGCGTGCGCGAGGACGACGGAGCGGGTGCCGGGCTCCCGGGTGGCGAGGTCTGCGCGGATCCGGTCCATGGCGGCGCCGAGGACCGCCTCGTGGCTCACCTTCGGTGCGTCGAGCGCGTCCTTGACCAGGGCCGGTTCGAGGTACGGCAGCCCGTAGAGCGCGACCTCGCCGTGTACGTCGCTCAGCACCACGGGGTCGGCGCAGCCCGCCGGGTCGGTCCGCAGGTGGATCCCGGCCCGGCCGATCAGCCCGGCCCCGACGCCGAGGCGGCGGGCGGAGTCGTGGTTGCCGGAGATCATCACGGTGGGTACGCCGAGGTCGGCGAGGCGGTGCAGGACCCGGTCGTAGAGCTCGACGGCGGGCAGCGGGGGCACCGCGCGGTCGTAGATGTCGCCCGCGACGAGCACGGCGTCGACCTCGCGCTCCCGGACCGTCTCGACCAGGTGGTCGACGAAGGCGGCCTGGGCGCCGAGCAGGTTCACCCGGTGGAAGGCCCGGCCGAGATGCCAGTCGGAGGTGTGCAGGAATCTCACGATGCGCCCCCGACCTGCACGTGTACCGATCCTCCTCGACCCGCGGAATCCCGCTCGGACCGGCAGGGTGTGCGGCGGTCGCGGCCCTCCACTCTAATGCCGGTTCGCGCGGCGCCGGGACGGAACGGGTGAGCGGGCCCGGGCGGGGCGAGGGTGCGGGGGCGCGGGCGGCCGGGCGCGGCCGCTCCCATAATCTGAACGGACCGGCCCGGGAGAAGGACCCCGGCGGCACTACACTGACGGAGACGGTCTACATCGCCGTAGACGGAGGAAGCGTGAGGAGCGTCCCCATGGGTGAGGCGAACCCGGAACGGCCGTCGGAGGCCAACCAGGAACGGCTGCCGGCCGGTGAGCTGGAGGCCTCGGTGCTGGCGGCCCTGTGGGCGGCCGGTACTCCGCTGACCCCGGGCCAGGTCCAGGAGGCGCTGGGCACCTCGCACGCGCGGACGACCGTGACCACGATCCTGTCCCGCCTCCACGAGAAGGGCACCGTCTCGCGCACCCGTGCCGGTCGCGGCTTCGCCTACCTCCCGACCGAGGACGCCTCCGGGCTCTCGGCCCGCCGGATGCACTCGGAGCTGCGCAAGACCGAGGACCGGGGCGCCGTGCTGACCCGTTTCGTCTCCCAGCTGAGCGACGACGACGAGCGGCTGCTGCGGTCCCTGCTCGACGGAGGCGGCGCATGATGTACGCGGTCTGGCTGCCGCTGCTCGTCCCCTTCCTCGCCGGACCCGTGGGCCGGCGGCTGGCGGGCTGCCTGCCCCCGCGGCAGGCGGTCTGGCTGCTGGCCGTCGCCGCGGCCGGTCTGGCCCTCGGCAGTACGGCCGCCCTCGCCCTCCTCGTCGTACCCGGCGCCACACACCTGCGCGTCGTCGCTGCCCTGGGACGGCTGCTCACCCCGCTGCGGACCGGTTCCCCCGACGCGGTGGTCGCGGTCGCGATCGCGGCCGCGGCGCTGCTCGGCTGGTCCGTGGCGCTGCTGGCGCGGGCCGCGAACCGGCGCCGGTGCCAGCTGCGCCGGGCCGGACGGCTCGCGGCGCGCGCCGACGGCGAGCTGGTCGTCCTGGCCGAGCCGTGCCCGGACGCCTACGCACTGCCGGGCCGCCCGGGCCGGATCGTCGTGACCACCGGCATGCTGCACGCGCTGTCGGCCGCCGAGCGCGAGGCCCTGTTCGCCCACGAACGGGCCCACCTCAGGGACCGGCACCACCTGTTCGCCGCCGTGGTCGACCTGGCGGCCCTGTGTCACCCGGCGCTGCGCGCCCTGCGCGAACCGCTGGCCTACGCCCTGGAGCGCAGCGCCGACGAGGCGGCCGCGCGCGCCGTCGGCGACCGCGGGCTCACGGCCCGTGTACGTCGTGGCGCTCAACGCCCACAAGCTCGCCGGCATGGACGAGTTCATCAT